>JBCCLQ010000021.1:0-14659 GCA_039026795.1 Pseudomonadota bacterium | reverse complement strand
GCGGCGTCACCATTAAGACACAGACATATAACGAAAAAGCCACATCAAAACAACCCCCAAACGCATCCTAATTGCACACGGTCTAACTTGGTTTATTAACCTTTTTTCTGATATAATTAAAATAGTTAATGCATTAATATTATAGAAAATAAATATGGCAGAACAAGGTGGATCAGGCGGATCATCAGATACCGCAGTTGGTATGTTTTGGATTGGGCTGGTGCTTGCTGCGCTCGCCTGGTTATTTTGGCGCTTTCAGGGCGACCTGATCTTAAGCGCTATTCGTTGGGTGCGTTATGGTGAGGCTTGGCTTGTATCATGGTTTAAAGACAATAACGCGCTTGTTTTCTGGCGTGGCAATGAAATCCCTCTGGGCGAGATACTAGATGTTGCTGAAACTATGCCACCATCTGAAATCACACTCGATTTTCTGGACTTGCTGTCAACGGCAGCGCTCGAGCCATTCCGCTGGATTTTTGTTGTTATTTTAGCTCTGATCACGATTTGGGTATATTTTAAAGGCCCAGAAAGCGAAAACCGCGTTAAATTTTCTATCGATACACTTTTGAAACGGCAAGCCAAGAATTTTCCTGTCGTAGAACCCTTTATACGCTTTAACCCCACAAAATTGCCTCCGCGGCCGCCCGGCTCACCTGTTCCTGCAGAAATTCCATTATTTTCAGAAGCGCTGGGGCCAGAAGAATGGATCGCCTTTAACGAGATACCCATACCAGATGGAAATTTAGCCCCCGATGTTACTGAGCGAGCCTTTGCCAAACAACTAGGCCCGCGGTGGAAAGGTGTGCGCGGATTACCACCATACAAACAAATCCTTTTAGCAAGCTTTGCGCTGAAGGCGTTTCGGAAAAGAAACGAAGCGGATGAGATGCTGGGTAGGCTTGCACTTTGCTGGTCGCATGATAAAGGGCTTGAGCTTAGAAAGGATAAAAAATTACTCCCCGAAGCGCGTAATATTTTAAAAAATAAAAAGATATCACAAAAAATATTATCTCTTTGTAATCAGCATGCATGGCAAACAACCGCGCTCATGCGTGCCCTATGGTATGCCCGTACAGAAGGAGGGGTTCTAGCACCTGCGCAGTTTGTTTGGATGCGTGGATTTGATAGAACTCTGTGGTACCCGCTGAATAATCTGGGGCGGAATTCTTATCACCTCGAAGCTTTGGGTGCAGTGTGCCATTACAAGGCTGAAAAACTCGCAAAACGTCCGATACCAAAACCAAAAGTCAAAGATGCGGCAAGTAGTATTGCAGAGTACATGCAATCAGATCAGGCACGCCCAGTTCCACAAATTGATTACACTGGGTCCAAAAAACGCGGTGTCAAAAAAATGAAAACGGCATAATTGAAGGAATAAAAAATGTTACACGCACTACAAGAAATAACAGGTATACCAAAATCAAGCGCGCGGGTTGTTGATGGCACTCTTATTTTGTCACTTCTAGATGCTGTATCGCCGGTAGTATGGCGTTGGAATCTAGGTGAAGCTAAAGCATCTGCTTTAGAGGTTCGCGAAACAAAAGATGGTGAGTATAAACTTATCTTGAAAACACCGCGTGGTGATGTTCAAGACGTCGCCCCATTTGAAAACCGCGCAAAAGCGATGTCTGCTCTTATGGCTGTAAGCAAAGCAATGCAGAATGCCCAAGGATATAATTATTCAAACGCACAAGATGCGACCAAGGATCAGGTCACACCAATAATTACCAACCCTCAGCCTAAAAGTGGTGGCATTAAAATAATAACGGTACTTGGCGCCATCGCTTTGGTTTTTATTCTATTGACCTGGCTCGGCAGTATTATTCCAACACGTATGGATACAAACGTTCGAACAGGCGTTGCAACACAAACAACAGATCCAACAGAATCAGCCGGAGTTCCGGTCTCTGCTGATGATTTTTTAAGCGGGTTTTAAAACAGAGATAACACATGGGTTACGATCAGAGGAAACATGAATTTTCGACCAAAACGTTCCTTCGGGATTTACGCCCGATGTATGTGCGTTTCGGTGATTGGATCAAAAAGCGCGATATCTCAATTGCAATTTATGTTTTGGGCATCGTCTGTATTGGCTTTGTTGATTTCGTTTTACCCTATATTGATGTCATTTTCCTATTGTACCTGATCTTTACTTGGTGGCTTATGACACGGGACAGAACGCTCCCTGCAAAAATGCCAATGGGATCACCATATAGAGACGGAAAGAATATGGGGCCCGGAAAGAGCGGGCAGGCCGAAGGTATTCTCTTCTTCGGGAATGAGAAGAGTACAGGTGAGGAGCTTTGGGTATCAGGATCAGATGCCAGAACGCATATTTTGTATCTCGGTACAACCGGTTCCGGTAAAACGGAAGGGCTAAAATCTTTCGCAACCAATGCCATGACATGGGGATCAGGCTTTATCTATGTTGATGGTAAGGCCGATACGGACTTGTGGTCATCTCTGTCATCTTTGTCACGGCGTTTCGGGCGCGATGATGACTTGCTTGTCCTGAACTACATGACCGGAAACTCTGATACACGTGCACCGTCGAATACTATGAACCCGTTTTCCAGTGGCTCTGCGTCCTATCTTTCCAACATGTTAACCACATTGATGCCCGAAGCAGAAGGCGATAACGCAATGTGGAAAGAACGTGCGGTCTCCTTGATTAGCTCGCTGATGCCAGCGCTGACATGGAAACGGGATAATCAGGATATTCCACTCTCTGTGAGTTCAATCCGTAAGTCACTCAACATGGAAGAAATCATCAAACTTTCACGTGATGAAGCTTTACCGGATCGTATTCGTGAATCTCTGGTCGGTTACCTAGATACCTTGCCGGGCTATGTAGACGCCGCCTTCGATGACAATGGAAAAGAAAAACCGGTTGGCCCCGACCAACCCATGGTCGACACAACAACAGTCCGACAGCAACATGGTTACCTAACCATGCAATTTACACGCGCCTTGCAATCTCTTGGTGATGATTACGGTTACATTTTCGATGCTGCCGATGCCGACATTGATATGGTTGACGTTGTTTTGAATCGCCGCATTTTGATTACGCTCATACCTGCGCTTGAAAAGTCAGCGGATGAAACCGCAAACCTCGGTAAAATTGTGGGTGCGACGCTGAGAGGAATGATGGGTTCAACACTTGGTGCCAATCTGGAAGGCTCTAGTTCAACAGTGATTGAAAACAAACCGTCTCACTCCTCTACGCCATTTATGACGATCTTTGATGAGGTTGGTTACTATACCACGGCCGGCATGGGCGTTATGGCTGCACAGGCACGTTCTCTTGGTTTCTGCCTGATCTTTGCGGCACAGGACTTACAAGCGATGGAAAAACGCGTGAAGGAAGAGGCGCGATCTATTACTGCGAACTGTAACTTGAAAATCTTCGGTAAATTGGAAGACCCGACACAGACACGTGAATTCTTCGAAAACCAGATTGGTAAAGGTAATGTTCTACAAGCCAAAAGCTATAAGCTCTCCGGTGGCAACACAGCTGGTGCGTATTTTGACTCTCAGGAAGCGTCAGTGGAAGTCCGTTCCCGTGCGGATTATGATGACTTGAAAGAAGCCAAAGAAGGTGAAGCCGTAATCTCCTTTGCCATGGATGTGATCCGCGCAAATATCTTCTACTCTAATCCGGGATTTGCGACAGCGATGCGTGTATCACGTTATGTAGCCTTACCGCCACCACCGGAAGCCATGACCAAGCATTCAGGTCAAATTACAAAGCTGCGCGATAAGTTGTGTAACAAAACATGGACAGCGATGAAGGCTGATGTTGCCGTTAAAACACCAGATGAAATCAAGCGTATCATGGAAGGGTTGGAAGTCGGCAATAAGAATGCAGAGGATGCCGTTGATGGTGGTATCATGGCTGTTGCTGCGTTACATGCAGAACTGTACCCAGATGAAGCGAACGAAGCGCTTGCCAATCCGAGTGCGATGGATACAGTACGCGAAGCCGCGAAAACGCCTCCGCCAAGCGCTCCGCCAGCAACACCTCAAACTCCTGCAACACCGCCACCTACACAAGGCAATCCAATGGGAACGTTCGCCAAAGGCGATGCAGAAACCAAAGAGCCACCGAAGCAGCAAGAAACACAACCTGTTTCCTATCATGACCTGATCAAGAAGGAAGAAGCAGAAGAGCAAAAAGCTGTACAGCAAGAACAAACGGAAACGAAAATCGAGCAAGTTCAGGCAGTGACCAAACAGCTAGATTCCGAAGTGCAAAAAATCGTGAGTGATGCTGGAGCTGAATTGCAGAAGAACCTATTCAAATCAAAGGACAAAGATGACACGTCAAAGACATAAAGAATCAGGGAATGTTTTTGTCTTTATCCTACTCGGCGTGATCCTCTTCGGCGCACTGATTTACACCTTTACAAGTTCCGGCCAGCAAGGCATTTCAAGTTTAACCAAAAAAGAAGCTGAATTAGCAGCCAATGAAATGCTGAATTACGCGCGCATTGTTGAACAAACAGTCAATAGACTACGAGCTGGCGGATGTGCAGAAAGTCAAATCAGTTTCAACAACTCTGTTGTTTCTGGCTATTCAAATCCAAACTCTCCAGTGGATGGATCTTGTGAGGTCTTTAATCAAAACGGAGGCGGACTGACTTGGCAAACTCCGTCAGAAACTTGGCTGGACTCACAATACAGCGCAGAAACTGAATATGGAGAATGGAATTTTTCACACAAAAACTGTGTTGGTAACTTGGGAGCAGTTCCATGTGCGCAAGATACTCCAAGCGCTGTTGATTTATTAATACAACTACCTTTAATAAAAAGTGAAATTTGCGAATCTATAAATAAAAAAGTGGGTGGACCTATACCACTCGTAGATGCTACTGCAGCTCATAGATACGAATTAGCAGATGGAGACTACACAGAACCATCAACGACAACAATTATTGCAGCTGGTATTTCTGGAAAAACAACGGCTTGTTTTGGCGCAGACAATGCGGCTCCTATTCCTGATGGCGCGCCTACATTTTACCATGTTCTAATTATTCGGTGATCACATCCTTTCCGGTATTTCGATTCCGAGTTTTTCCAAAATCAATTCCAGTTGCGCGTAAGTGAGCGCGCACAAGTCTAAGCGACTTTGTTTTAATGCTTCGCTATCTTCCGATATAATATGACAGTTACCGTAGAAAGAGCTAAATGTCTGCGCGAGCTTGTGCGCGTATTCGCACAAGTGATGCGGCGCGTAATTGCTTAAAGACGATTCAAATGCATTCGGCAGTTCGGTGAGCAGTAACGCTAGCGGCCTATCGGCATCCTCCAGCACAAAATCGTGCGCGCCGTCTTCATACTCCGCTTTACGGAGCAACGATTTAATCCGCACGGCTTGGTACAGCAAATAAGGTCCTGTCTTCCCTTCAAACGCCGTCATGCGATCCAGATCAAAAATATAATCCATATGCGGCTGATTGCTAAGCTCCGTAAACTTCAGCGCTGCGACCGCCACTTTGCGCGCGATATCGGCGCGTTCATCGTCACTGAAATCCTGCGCCAAGTCCGCTTCATTCAACCGAAGCATCGCCTTTTCAATCGTGGAATTCACCATATCGCGGAAGGTCATGGCTTTGCCTTCACGTGTTTTGAAAGGCTTACCGTCATCCCCGTTCACCGTACCGTTTCCGATATGGATAAAGTCAACATCGCTACCGTATCCGGCTTTGCGACAACTGCGGAACACCTGCTCAAAATGCAGGGACTGGCGTTTATCAACCACGTATATCATACGCTTCACATCGGGATGCGTTTGAATGCGGTCATAGATCGTTCCGATATCCGTTGTGCCGTATGTAACCGCGCCGTCGGATTTGAAAAACATGAGCGGCGGGATATCGTGTTTATCGTCGTCTTCAGCAACCTGAATAACAGTTGCGCCATCACTGAGTTCGGAGATACCGCGCTCTTTCAAATCTTCGGCGATTTCAGAGATCAAATGATCAACGTCTGCTTCACCCTTCCAGATATCAAAATCGATATTCAACGGCGCGAGGTTATCTTTAATATCCGCAATGGATAAAGTCATAAAATGTTGCCACAGCGCACAGTAACCCGCCCGCCCGTCTTGCAAATCAGCCGTGGCTTTGCGCGCAACTTCCAAACGCTCAGGATCATCCTTACAAGCTTGAGAGGCTTGCGGGTAAATCTCTTCCAGCTCTTTATAATCAAAGGGCGGCGTATCATCATACGGCCCATTGAAATTCATATCGAAATACGGCCAGTCCGGATAACGAATTTCGAATTCGCTGATGATTTGCCCCATTTGCAAACCCCAGTCACCCATATGAATATCACCCAGCGCATCATAACCGGCAAAGCGCAAAAGGGAGCGCAAGCAATCGCCAATGACATTCGGGCGTAGATGACCGACATGCATAGCCTTCGCCACATTCATGCCGCCATAATCCAAAATGATTTTGCCGTCGCCCGATTTCGGAACGCCGAGGCGATCATCCGATACGATTGTCTTTAGGTGGTTTTGTAAAAACGCATCCGTGACATTCAGGTTGATGAACCCCGGTCCTGCGATTTCGATATTTGAAAATTCATCACGGCTTTGAAGTGTTTCCAAAATGCCTTGCGCAACCTCGCGCGGGTTTTTCTTCGCCAGTTTGGCGGCGGCCATAGCGCCATTGCATTGAAATTGTGCAAGGTCGGGGCGATCCGACACCTGAACGGTGCCAAGCTCCTTCGGAAGCTCCAGAGCTTCAAAAGCTTCACCAACGATGTTTGATAATATGTGTGTGAGTGCGCTCATAACCCTGTGCTTTTACTCCATCCACTCCGTAGGGGCAAGCCCCGCACGCAATCCTTCAGTTTGTTGGTCGGGGGCGGGAGACTGAGGGGGTGCACCCCATTGATTTTATTATATTTTCCTTTAGTTCGTTCGGCGGCGGTGTTTGGGCGTATGTTTGGTGTTTTGAACATCATCATTCGCGTATTATAGGACAATATTCCTTATTTTCAATCTTATGATTTTATATGGCTCTGCTTTTCTCCGCATAGACAACCTGATTCACAAAGGAGTCATAGAGTGTGCCGGAAAACGGCATAGCCAACAGAAATTTACGAAACCGTTGGATATGACCATAAGTGCCGTATTTCAAAATCAATTTTTTAACGAAGGAAAAATTGGAAAAGTACGTTTCAAAATGTTTTTGAATTTCTGTGCGCGGCAGATAATTCACGCCGTCATCCAGAAATCGCATATTCGATTCAACAGTATCCTTTGCCGAGAGTTCTGTTTGATAGGAGTTGCGGACACCGGCCTTCGCCCATAAAGACAGATACCATTTGGGATGGAAAGCAGCCGCAAAAGGACTAAGAATGTGCAATTCAATGAAGGATAAGCGTGGCGGGAAAATGTGCAGCATGCGCCCGCCGGGTTTTAAAACACGGTGAATTTCCTTTAACGCTTCGTCGTAATTCTGAACGTGCTCAAAAACCATATTGCTGAACACGGCATCGAAAGAATTATCATCATAAGGAATGCGGTATGGATCCTGATTGATAAGCTTCAGATAGCTTTGGTCGACCAGAGGTTGATCATAGGTAATGATATCGCAGCCATAGGCATCGTAACCCAAATTTTTCAGATCGCGTATGAACTCTCCGGCACCGGCGCCAAAATCCAGAACCTTTGCCCCTTTTTCCAAAGGCCCGGAATGATCTTTTAGAATATCCAGATAGAAGAGCATGTTTTAAGCATCGACTTGCGCTTTGAGGGCGTTTTCCTGAATGAATTCGAGGCGCGGTTCGACAACATCGCCCATCAGCGTTGAGAACAGCTCATCCGCTTTCTGCGCATCCTTGACCGTAACTTGTAAAAGCACGCGGGCTTCGGGGTCCAGCGTGGTTTCCCAAAGCTGTTCGGGGTTCATTTCCCCGAGCCCCTTATAACGCTGCATGGACAAGCCTTTTTTCCCGGTTTCCAGCACAGAGTCTATAAGCGACATTGGACCGCGAACCTTCGCTATTTCTTTTTCACCAGCCATCAAGCGACCGATACCATCGAAGTTATCTTTCAGGTAATCATGCGCACCGTGAAGTTTGCGGGCATCGGCAGTCGCGATATGATCAGGTGAAATGCGGAATGACTCTTTCACGCTGCGCACCGAGCGCTCCAGTTGGTAACCACCCACTTCCGTATATTCACATGTCCATGTTTTTTCGTTTTTGGCAGCAAGCGCGTTCATGCGCTCCGCCAGAACAGGTGCGAGTTTTTCAGCCGCTTTTGTATCGTTCAACAATTCATCATCAAAGATACCGGCAATCGCAGCCTGCACGACGACATCACGATTTTTAATACGCTGGGATAGCCCATCAATATGTGCGCGCAAGGTACGTGCGGTATCGACGACATCGCGCAAGTCATTACCTGCCCGTTCCGCGCCGCTGGCTTCAATCCATTTCAGGTCACCCATGGCCGCATTGATGAGGTATTCTTCCATTTCGAAGTCGTCTTTGAGATAGAGTTCACCCGCGTTGCCGCGCTTCACTTTATAGAGCGGTGGCTGAGCGATGTAGAGATACCCCTCTTCAATCACTTCCGGCATGTAACGGAAAAAGAAGGTGAGTAACAGCGTACGAATGTGCGATCCATCAACGTCCGCATCAGTCATGATAATAATTTTATGATAGCGGAGTTTTTCAAGGCTGAATTCCTCCGGCCCGATGCCCGTACCAAGGGCTGTAATGAGTGTACCGACCTGTTCAGAGCCAAGCATTTTGTCAAAGCGTGCGCGTTCGGTATTCAGGATTTTACCACGCAAGGGCAAGATAGCCTGATGTTTACGCTCCCGCGCCTGTTTAGCAGAACCACCCGCCGAGTCCCCCTCAACAATAAATATTTCAGAGTCGGCTGGGTCTTTGGATTGGCAATCCGCGAGCTTGCCGGGCAGATTGGAAATATCCATCACCCCTTTACGGCGGGTCAGTTCGCGTGCTTTACGTGCCGCTTCACGAGCGGTCGCAGCTTCCACAATTTTGGAAACGATTGTCTTTCCATCTGCCGGATTTTCTTCAAGCCATGTGCCCAGATGTTCGGCCACGGCAGCCTCAACCACGGGACGAACTTCGGAACTCACCAGCTTGTCTTTTGTCTGTGACGAGAATTTCGGGTCTGGGACTTTGACAGACAGCACGCAAGTCATGCCTTCGCGCATATCTTCACCGGTGAGTTTGACCTTTTCTTTTTTGATCAGCCCTTTTTCATCGGCGTATTTTTGAATGACACGGGTCAGCGCCGAACGGAAACCGATCAAGTGCGTTCCCCCGTCACGCTGCGGGATGTTGTTGGTGAAGCACAGCATGGTTTCGTGATACGCATCCGTCCATTCCAGAGCGAGTTCAACCGTAATGCCGGCTTTATCATCATGTGCGTTTAAAGAGATTGGCTCTTTAAACAATGGTTTTTTGGTACGATCCAGATATTCAACAAAGCTTTTGATACCACCTTCATAATGTAGGTGAACTTCCTTGTGATCCTCTTCGTTTTCAGGGCGGTGATCAGACAGATAGATATTCACGCCAGAATTTAGAAACGCGAGTTCGCGCAAGCGGTCTTCCAACGTCCCAAAATCAAATTCCGTCATGGTGAAGGTTTCTTCGGATGGGAGGAAGGTCACGGATGTTCCGTTGCGCTCCCCTTGTTCCAGATCGCGGACGGGTTTCAAGTCTTCGCCCGCTTCACCATGCTTGAAGCGCATCGTCCATTCTTTACCATCACGGCGGATGGTGAGGTCGAGATATTCAGACAAAGCGTTCACAACCGATACACCCACACCGTGCAGACCACCGGAGACTTTATAAGAGTTCTGGTCGAACTTACCGCCAGCGTGGAGTTGCGTCATGATTACTTGTGCGGCCGAGACTTTTTCTTCCGGGTGTTCATCGACAGGAATACCACGCCCGTTATCCTTAATCGTCGCGCTGCCGTCGGCGTTCAAAATCACATCTATGCGATCACAGTGACCCGCCAGAGATTCATCAATCGCGTTGTCAACAACTTCATACACCATGTGGTGCAGGCCCGTGCCGTCGTCAGTGTCCCCGATATACATGCCGGGGCGTTTGCGCACGGCTTCCAACCCGCGTAAGACCTTGATGCTATCCGCACCATATTCGTTGTTTTGTACGTCTTCAGAATCCATAGTTTTTGCAGCTTCACTCATGCTTGTTTTTACTCGTTTCAAGTGTGGTATTTTTGGCTCAAAAAGCGTTGTTTTCAGCGCGTTTTGGAGGATATTTTGTTATAGCATTCAGACATACGGAACACAAAGATTTTCCCTTGTTTTTTCCACTTTTTTTAGGCTGCAAGTCCTTGATTTTTTTGATGAATTTGAGCGGAGTCTACTTGGAAGAATTGTGCTGTATTTTGTATAGCATCAAAGAGAGACGAATCGGTGCCTGTCATCCAGACTTGTCCGCCAAGCGAGATCAGCAAATCGTAGAGTGCGGCACGACGACCTTCATCCAAGTGGGCAGCGACTTCATCGAGCAGTAAGATTGGAGGGGCGCCGCGCTCAGCGGCAATGAGTTGCGCATGTGCGAGAATGAGGCCAATGAGAAGCGCCTTTTGCTCCCCTGTTGAGCACTGTGCAGCCGGCATATTTTTAGCCGCGTAATGGACAATAAGGTCACTTTTGTGCGGACCACTGGCCGCGCCGCCCGTGCAGGCGTCTTGAGTGCGTGATTCTTTGAATTGGTAACGCAGCATGTCTTCGACTTCGAGCGCCGGCGCTTTGCCGAGCAGTTCTTCGACCGTTCCGCCTGACTTTAATTGCGCGCGCGGAAAGTGGGTATCGTCAGCCTGATCACAGGCCGTTTGCAAACGCCCGATAAAATCCAAACGCGCTGCGGCGAGTGCTATACCCGTTTCGGCCATTTGCGCTTCCAGCCCATCAAGCCAACTGGGATCGGGCTGCTCATCACCCTGCAATAATTTGGAGCGTTGGCGCATGGCGTTTTCATACCGCGTGACTCGTCCCGAATGCCCCGGATCAAACGCAAATATCAGCCGATCCAGAAAACGTCGGCGTTCAGAGGCACCGTCGATAAATAACCGATCCATTTGCGGGGTCAGCCAAATGCAGGAGAGGTAGTCGCTTAAAGCCGTTTGTGCCTTCGCCGTTTCGCCATTAATGCGAACTACGCGCTTATCCTTAACCGGATCAAGCCCTGTGCCGATTTTGATGATGCCAATATCGGTTTGCACATCCGCCGCAACCGCCCAGGCATTGAGCGCATCATTTTTTTGCATGTCCTGTATTTTAGCCCCGCGCAGCCCGCGCCCTGGGGAAAGCATAGAGATGGCTTCGAGCACATTGGTTTTACCCGCTCCGTTCGCGCCATAGAGAACGACCAAACCTGAAGAAAGCGCATTTAAGTGCGCAGCGTCATAACATCTGAATTGCGAGAGTTTGAGGGCAGAAAGATAAGACACTTTCGCCAGCGTTAGACCCGAAGCGGCATCAGAACGTAAAGCGATGATGCATCACCTGTGTCTTCGATAATCGTCGGAGACGCCGAGTCAGCCAAAGTTAGACGGCAACCGTCTCCTTCAATCTGAGATGTGATATCCAGCAGATATTTGGCGTTAAAACCAATCTCCATATTATCGTTCCCGTTGATTTCGATGTCTTCCACCGCACTGCCCGCCTCCGGCGAATTGGCAGACAATGTCATTGTCTTTCCGTTCAGCATGATTTTCAATGCACGGGATTTCCCATCGGAAATGGTAGACACACGATCAATCGCGTTTGAGAAAATTTTCGGGTTCACTTCGATAATCTTGTCATTGCCCTGTGGGATCACGCGTTGATAGTCAGGGAATGTTCCGTCAATCAATTTGGATGTTAGAACAATATGGTCGAAGGCAAAGCGGATTTTGCTTTCCGACAATGTGATTTGAATGGCATCGCCCGCATCTTCGATCAATTTGCGAACCTCGCCCACAGCCTTACGCGGGATGATGATGCCCGGCATGTCGGCTGAACCTTCAGGGAGAGGCATTTCAAAACGTGCCAAACGGTGGCCATCGGTCGCAACAGCGCGCAGAACCTTAACGCCTTCATTTTCAGCGGCGTGCAGGTAAATACCGTTTAAGTAGTAGCGTGTTTCTTCCGTGCTCATCGCAAAGCGGGTGCGGTCAATCAATGCGCGCAGCTCGTTGGCCGGCACAGAAAACGCGACTGGCAATTCGCCTTGGCCAATTTCAGGGAAGTCGGACGTCGGCAAGCAAGACAATTTGAAGTTTGAACGGCCGGATTTAACAGTCATTTGGTTACCGGATGAATCAAGCTCCAGCTCCACAGTTGTGTCTTCGCCCAAGCGCTTAACAATTTCGAACAATGTCTGAGCCGGCGCAGTTGTCGCTCCCGGTGTGTCAACCTGCGCTGCAACGGCTTCGTTGATTTCCAAATCCATATCGGTGGTGGCGAGAGACAAAACGCCATCTTCGGCTTTCATCAAGACATTCGAGAGGATCGGAATTGTATTTCTTCGCTCTACCCCACTTTGTACGTGAGAGAGAGATCGAAGAAGGGCTGCGCGTTCAATACTGAATTTCATAGGTCAAACTTCCAAAAGCGTTAAAGAATATATGAATAATAAACAGCAAAATCTTAGAGCACAAGCGTTATGTCAGCTATGACTTTTATGGGTTTTTTGTGAGTTTTCAGCGCTTATGTGCATAAAAAAGCGCGGGCTCAAAACCCGCGCTAAAGGAGAAGACCTAGGAAAGTCTTTCATATTATCGTGACCCGATTATTAAACCTTTGTTTTAGCCCGTCAGTGCACGACGGATGATTTCAACATCCTGTGCGATTTGCGGATCGTCGCCGACAAGCTCATCAATCTTCCGTACAGCGTGCATCACGGTTGTATGATCGCGTCCACCGAACTTGCGACCGATTTCCGGTAAGCTACGCGCCGTCAATTGCTTGGCCAGATACATGGCCACCTGACGTGGGCGCGCAACATTGCGGGCACGGCGTGCAGAATGCATGTCTGTCAAACGGATGTTGTAATGTTCAGCCACTTTGCGTTGGATTTCATCGATCGTGATACGGCGATCATGAGAGCGCAGGAGATCCTGAAGCACTTCCTGTGTGCTTTCCAGCGTAATGGTTTGTTTTGCAACATCAGCATGCGCAACGATACGGTTCAGTGCACCTTCCAGCTCACGAATGTTGGATGTGACCTTCAAAGCCAAGAATTCGAGAACGGCATCCGGCACATCAGCCTGAAGCTGATCACGTTTGGCCTGAAGGATACCTAAGCGTAAGTCATAGGTTGAGGGCTGAATATCAGCCACCAAGCCCCAAGCCAGACGAGAACGCAAGCGCTCATCCAGACCTGTCAGGTCACTTGGCGCCTTATCAGCAGAAATAATGATCTGTTTGTTCTGATCCACCAACGCATTAAATGTATGGAAGAATTCTTCTTGTGTTGATTCTTTACCGCTGATGAATTGAATATCATCCATCATCAAAACATCGACACCGCGGAAGAATTCCTTAAATGCCATTGTTTCGTTGGCACGCAAAGCCTTCACGAACTGGTACATGAATTTTTCAGCTGAGAGATACACAACTGTCTTTTCGGGGCTTTGTTTTTGCATCGCATGTGCGATTGCGTGCATTAGGTGTGTTTTACCCAAGCCAACGCCGCCATAAAGGAACAACGGGTTGAATGGAACAGATGAACTTTCCACCACACGTAAAGCGGCAGCATGCGCTAAAGCATTCGGTTTTCCGACGACAAAGCTATCAAAAGTAAAGCGTGCGTCGAGCGGAGATTCAAAATCATACCCTTCAAGTTTTGGTGTGTCCTGATTCTGGTTGGATTTCAGGGGCTCTACATTCTCTTTAGAGTCTTCATCATCCAAAGGAATCGCGTTTTGAACCACAACAACTTCCAAACGCTTAATATCTTCATTCTTTTCCTGGCACATTTCCAGGATACGCTTCGCATAATGTGTGCCGATCCAGTCACGCATAAAACGAGTTGGGACAGACACTTCCATTGTGCCGTGATAATATGCCTGTAACGCCATCGGTTTCAGCCAGCTACGGAATACGGCTTCACCGAATTCGCCACGCATCTCTTTATATACCTTTTTCCAGACATCCTTTATTTCAGGTGTCGGAACGAAAGAATCAGTTTGGAAGTTCTGATCGCTATAGTTGACTGACAAGTTGTTCCCTCCAGCATCGGACATTTTTTGTACTCTCCACAAATTTAAATACGTTGAACTTACTAATTATATTTTTGTACAGGCAATAGAATAGTGTTCACGGAAATCATTTCCGATCCAAGCTTCACGCTTTTATATATTCATATATGTCTGTTCTACTTTTTTGATTTGCAAAAATTCAACACCGTTGAAAAACAAATCCAAATCGGGGTACGAACTATACCCAACCCTCAAAAATTGATGGATCAGAAGATCCGAAACGCTTTTTTATTATTTTGCGTTTTTGTGTTCAGATCGAAAAACTTGTTTTCGCCACGAACAAAAAAAACTTTATCCAGATTCCAAACACGTTTCAATCAGAATAAATAGTGAACAGTGAAAAAAGAAATATTTTTTTAATGATGATGAAGGCATAAGCAG
>JBCCLQ010000020.1:0-14689 GCA_039026795.1 Pseudomonadota bacterium | reverse complement strand
CCGTTTTGATTTTGCCGTACTCACAAATCGGAACACGCACTGTATTGTGGAACAACAATCCGTTTATGCAAGCTTGGGCGAGGATGGGAGCTGCACAAGGACGCATGGCATCAACACTTATTCCACTGGGTGATCTGTTGGATGTTACACAAGCGCAAGATGATCCCGCCTTGCGCTACGATAAAATGCTGCTGGATACAATGGTGCGGCGTTATGAAGCCACCGAAGCGATTATCCTGATTGCGGAAAAGAAACCGGATCAAAGCTTGTCGGTCTCTATGTATTCAACACAAAGTGCTATTCCAGCCTTTATCAAAACCATTGATATCGCGGCGAAACCGGGCTTGCCTGAAAATACTTTGTATGAAGACGCAGTGCGTGAAGTTCAAGCCGCTTTGCGTCAGGACTGGAAGCAAAAAACGGAAATTGACCCGACACAGTTGGCGACACTCAAAGCCCGTGCACGGTTTGAAAATGTTCAGGAATGGATCAGAATCAAACGCGCTGTTGAAGGTGTCTCGGGTGTGAATTCTGTGAAGGTACAAGGATTAAAACCCAAAGAAGCGATTATTCGCATTGAATATCTGGGCGGTGAGCAGCGTTTGATGCCCGCTTTTTCTCAAGCCGGAATTATCCTGAATGCGCCGTATCAGCCCAATCAATACAACGCCCAACTACAGGGTGATCGAATCTATGATATCCGTTTGGGTACGGTAGGGCGGTATTAAATTATGGCCGTCAGTATCAAAACACAGGCGTATTTTTGGGGTGGTGCTTTTGCATTGCTCATTGCCTTTCTTTGGGTGTTCAAAGGTGTTTTGACGCCGTTTATCCTTGGTATTGCAATTGCGTACTTGTTGGAACCGCTTGTTCATGTCTTACACAAGATCGGTATCAAACGCTGGTTGGCCAGTTTGCTGATGCTGGTTTTATTTTTTACAATCCTGTCTCTTGTCATTATTTTTATTGTTCCGCCTGTTTATCGCGAACTGACAGAGTTGATCCGTAAAATCCCTGACTATGCCGATGCGGTTATTGCTTTCGCTTCGCCTCATCTTGAAATGCTTCAAGCAAAACTGGGTTTGAATGGCATGGATCAATTCCAAGGCTTCTTGAAAAATAATGCTGGAAAGATTTTTCAGGCCGGGACAGGCGTATTGGCAGGGCTTGCATCAGGTGGTCAGATTTTCATGTCCTTTATGGCCCTTGTGCTGCTGACTCCAATCGTTGCGTTTTTCATGATGCGCGAATGGCCGAAGGCGACCGCGTTTGTGGAAGGTTTATATCCCGAACGGTATGCCGACACGATTAAGGATCTGCTGACAAAAATTGATACAAAAATTGCAGGCTTTGTGCGCGGGCAGTTGATGGTCGCGCTGGTTCTTGGAATTGTCTATGCGGTTGTTTTGTCGATTGCAGGTTTGAATTACGGATTTTTGATCGGCATAGCCGCAGGAGTGGCAGGCATCATTCCTTTGGTCGGTTCAACATTGGGGTTGATCGTCAGTGTCGTGGTAGCTTGGTTGCAGACGGGCGGTGATTTGGGCTTTGTTGGGTTAATCGCAGGGATATTCATTGTGGGGCAGGTTCTGGAAGGCAATGTTCTTACGCCGAAACTGATTGGCGATAGCGTCGGTTTGCATCCGCTTTGGATTATATTTGCCTTGATGGCCGGGGGTAGTTTGTTCGGTATTGCCGGAATGTTGTTGGCGGTGCCCATTACGGCCTCTATCGGCGTTCTCATCGGTTATGCGATTGAGCAGTATAAAGGAAGTAAGCTTTACAGCACGGCAGAAGTTAAACCTGCGCCACAGGAACAACGATAATGCAAGAAGCCGCCGTTCAAATACCTTTTGATTTGGGACACCGCACAGCCCTGGGACGTGATGATTTTCTGGTTTCTCCCAGTAATCAGGATGCGGTCGCTTGGCTCGATCTCTGGCCGGAATGGCCTGCACCCGCACTCATTATGTATGGCCCTGTGGCAAGTGGGAAGTCGCATTTAGGGGCAGTGTGGTATGAGCAAAGCCATGCGTGCTGTATTGATATTCAATCGCTGTCTCAAGCCACGGTCGGCGATATCGCGGATCAATGTGATCATTTAATTCTCGATGATGCCGACAACATTATCGGAAATCTGGAACGCGAAAAAGGCTTGTTTCATTTGTACAATATTTTCAAGGAAGAGCGGCGGAGCTTTTTGATGATTTTGGAAGAACCGCCTGTGCGGCGCACTTTCGCTTTGCCTGATCTGGCCTCGCGTTTGCGTGCGGCGCCGGCCGTATCTATTCGTGAACCGGATGATCAGTTGCTCAGTGCACTTCTTGTGAAACTATTCAACGATCGTCAATTGCGTATTGGCGCTGATGTTATTCATTACATCGTGCCGCGTATAGAACGCTCTTTTCAAGCTGCGCAAAAACTAGTGATGGAAGCGGATACAAAAGCTTTGGTTGAAAAACGGCCTGTTTCCATTCCGCTTATTCGCGATATTCTCAATTCTGCGGTGGAATAAGATCAACCAACGTATTGCCGCGTGGCATTAGATCAGCCCAGCTTTCAATCGGGCAATCCAGAACCGCCAATGTACAGGGCTGATAGCCCATGGCCAGCGATTGAATATTTGCTTCTTCACCTTCATTGGCCATTGCAAAAGCCAACTGATGAATGCCCGGATTATGTGCCACAATCATGAGGGTGCTTGGATCACTGTCGAGAGATAGAACAGTACGCATTAGAGTTGCATCTGTCGCATTGTAGAGATCGTCCATAATTTCCGCATTTTGATCTGGGCAAACGCCCCTCAACGTCTCTTGCGTTCTCTCAGCGGCAGAGCAAAGGATATGGTGAGGTTTGTATCCACGTTCCATCATAGTCGCCTGTAGCGCTTCGGCCTGACGTTTGCCGTGTTCGCTCAGCACGCGTGACTTATCGTCCGTTCCGGTCGATAAAGCTTCGGCATGTCGTAAAAGATACAGACGTTTCATGATTTCAGTTTATCAAAAAAACCAAATCCATAAGCTTTTAATTTAACCTTTTCATCGTGCACTGCAATATTGCGTGAGATATCTTCGCTAAGCTTCCATTCTCCGTCAGGCAGATTAAATTTTGTTTCGTCATTACTATCGTTAAAAATACATAGCATCGTTTGAGTTTCTAAAGATCGTGAAAAGGCAATCAAAGGCTCCGGTGTTTCAATGAGGTCAATATTTCCGATTTTTAAAACATCTTGTGTTTTGCGCCATTTCAAAAAGCGCCTGAAATGATTGAGAACAGAATTGGGGTTATCATCCTGTTGGTCCATCGCTTTTTTGAGGTGCGGGGAATAGATCGGTAACCAACTTTTTTCAGCAGCAGAAAATCCGGCCAGTTTGGAATCTTTATTCCACGGCATCGGTGTGCGGCATCCATCACGTCCTTTGAATTCAGGATAGAATTCAATGCCGTAAGGATCCTGCATATCCTCAAATGCGACTTCCGCCTCTTCCAATCCCAATTCTTCACCCTGATACAAACAAAAACTACCGCGTAAAGATAAACCCAGCGCCATAGCGAAAAGAATGAAATCGGTATCTCCGGTTTCACCGTCTTTTGTTTTGGATGCGGTGCGGATGTAATCGTGGTTACTGAATGTGTTGGTCATCCATCCATCATCGATCTGGTTTTCGATTTTTTGAATGGTGTTTTCTATGATCGATTTGCCAATTGGTTGCCGCAGGTATGAAAACGAATAAGCTGTGTGCAATCTTTTTCCTGTTTTAGTGAAATCACAGGCACGTTGTGAGCTATGCTCACCGCCTACCTCTCCCATCAAACACACAGAATCATAGGCGTCGGTGCAGGTTCTCAATTCCTCTAACCATTCATAGGTTTCATCAGACACATAACTATATCCATTGCAGCGATATTGCCCGGCCATAGGGTTGTCAGCCGCAATGTCTGAGGGAATCGGACGGTCACCACGCGGCGGATTGTCCAGTAAATCCGGATGATTGATAAAGGAATTGATGACATCTAATCGAAACCCATCCACGCCCAAATTCATCCAGAAGCGCGTGATATCTTTAATCGCTTCTCGTACATCAGGATTCCAGTAATTCAAATTCGGTTGTTCGGATAAAAAGTGATGCATGTAATATTGCTGACGTCCTTCATCCCATGTCCATGCCGGACCACCAAACAGCGATAGCCAGTTGTTGGGCAAACTACCATCGTCTTTAGGGTCGACCCAGATATACCAATCTGCTTTATCATTCTCTTTATCTTGCCTCGATGTTTTAAACCATTCATGCTGGTTGGATGTATGCGCCCAGACCTGATCAATGATGACTTTGATGTCATACGCGTGTAGTTTTTGAACCAGCTCCTTGAAATCATCCAACGTGCCGAAAACTGGATCAATGCCGCGGTAATCGGATACGTCATATCCGAAATCCTTCATCGGGGAGGTGAATACGGGAGAGAGCCACACTGCATCGATATTCAGTGAAGCAATGTAATCAACTTTGGAGATAATACCGGGCAAGTCGCCGATACCATCACCATTACTATCCATGAAGCTTCGCGGATAAATTTGGTAAATTACGGCTCCGCGCCACCATTCTTGTTTGCTCATTTTCGATACTATAAGCCAGAAAAGATTTTTTTCTAGTAACAAAAAATCCACAACTCCAGCGTGCTGCGATGCGTCAAAAAACCCCTTAAGGCACTGGAAATAAAGGATATAAAGATATGCTTATATCGTGTATCAGCTATGCAAATTTAGGTTATCTTAATTCATTGACATAAAATTAAATCACGTGCTAACGCATTCATATTGTTTACTTAAATTTTTGAAAGGTAGGTAACGAGATGGGTGCTCCAGATATACAAGGTCAATTTACAATTGGCGTTATAACGCTTGATACTCCCGTACCTTATGAAGGTCCAATTGCAAGAAGTCTAAGTGATAAACCGCAATGCACAGCAGATTTAAGTGGTTGGGGGAGAATAGGCACTGAAGCAGAGAGACTCGAAGTTGTTGTAACGCAAGTTGCGGCGTTTGGTGGTGAACACCCTGCTGCAGAAGTGCCAGAAGTTGCCGAAAGAGTAGCAGCAGCTCGTGTAGCTCAAGAAAGAAACGCTGCACCTGGTCAACGCAGATAGTTAATAAGTGAAAAGCAATGGTTGCATAGCTATTGCTTTTTTTTCGCGCTTTGCTAGTTTGTGGCGCTTTCAAATGTAATGGCAAATGATGTAGCACTCTCAAAAGAGAGAGAGCGAATTATTAGGGATCATCCTTATTATGACTTTGACAGGTAGTCTTCAAGCGGCAGTAAGTTTGCCTTTATCAGACAAAACACTGGGCAGTTTGCCGTCTAACATTGCTGTTCCCCGCTATGATCGTTCTCAAGTCACTACAGGTGTTGCGCACATTGGTCCCAGTCATTTTTTTCGTGCGCACATCGCAAGATATTTTGATGATATTTTAGCTCAAGACCCAAGCTGGGGCATTACCACGATCAACGTTCGTCCCAAAAAAGAACCAGATCCAGAAGCTAGTCCTGATAAAGCTTTGCGTGATAGAACACCGGCGGATGTTTTAAGAGAACAAGATTATTTGTACACAACAGTAGAGCAGAGTGTACATGGTATACAAAGACGAGTTATTGGTAGTGTTGGAGATATGATTTCTGCGCCGGAAAATCCAAGAAAAGCGCTGTCCGCGCTTGTAGACCCGAATGTGAAGTTGGTGACTTTAACGCTGACGGAAAAAGGTTATGGTCACGACCCTGCCACAGGTACTTTGAACGTTCATAGACCTGACATTATAGCTTGCTTGGAATCCATGGATGGGCCCAGTACCGCCGTCGGTTATATTGTCGCTGCTATCGAAGGGCGCAAGGAAAAAGGTTTCCCACCATTAACGATCATGTCGTGTGACAATATGGCTGGCAACGGCAATATTCTCAGGAATGCGGTATGTGCTTATGCAGGTGAAAAATCAAAAGATCTTAGACAGTACATAGAAGATAACATAGCATTTCCGAACACAATGGTTGATCGTATTGTTCCTGGTGTAACAACAGGGGATTTATTTGATTCTAAAGCAGCAGGTGTAGATGACCAATGGCCTGTTGTGTGTGAAGGATACTCTGAGTGGGTCGTGGAAGATAAGTTTTCGGGGGAAAGGCCACCTTTGGAACAGGTGGGAGTGACTATTACACCTGATGTTTACGCGCATGAGCTAAAAAAGATCCGCATGTTGAATGGAGCCCATGTTGCTGTCGGAATGATTGGCAGGCTTGCCGGATATGAGTATGTTGACGAAGCAATAGCTGATCCAAGGATAGCGAGATTCGTAGATGCTTTCATGCAAGAAACCTCAGATACACTCCGACCTCTCGATGGCGTAGATTATTCTCTATATTCCCAAGGTTTGGTTGAACGTTTGCAAAACCCTTACATTAAAGATGAATTGACCCGACTTCCACGAAACGCGACAACCGGTAAATTAAATACAAGAATTTTAGATCCAATACGGGATGCTATTGCCCAAGAACGGGATTGGAGATGTCATGCTTTTACAACCGCAGCTTGGATACAATATCTGAAAGGCGTGGATCAAAACGGAGAACATTTCGACATCGTTGATAGAAATGCTGTCGAAACCGGTTTGCAAGAAACAGCCAAAAAAAGTAACGGTAACCCGGGCCCTATTATATCAGCAAGTGGTATTTTTGGTAATGACTTGGGCGGTAACCCAACTTTTGTAGCGGAAGTTCAGAGGCATTTGCACAATATTCAGCGGCATGGCATAACACATGCCATAGACATGATTGAGCCGCAAAGACCTTCAAGAGACTTGCAGCGCAAAAAATATCCAAATTAAAAAATAATCAGGACAGAAAGATATGGCGCAGCTACAAAAATCCAACCCAAATGCAATAAAACTTTGTTCCGAAAACTTAAAGATTATTAGCCAAGCAGCCGAAGTCCCTCAATACGATAGAGAATCAATACAATGCGGTATCATGCATATGAGTGTCGGCGGTTTTCATCGCTCGCATCAGGCCGTTTACTTAGATGATGTTTTGGCAACAGGCCAGACTGATTGGGCAATATGCGGTGTCGGTTTATTGCCGCAAGATAAAGAGCATATTCAGGCTTTGCAAGATCAGGACGGATTGTACACCGTCCTTGAGAGAAATGCGCAGGCAGATACAGCGCGTGTGATCGGTTCTATGAAAGAGGTGCTTCATGCGCCCAGTAATCCGCAGGCAATAATTGATCGATTAATGGATTCCAAGATCCGCATACTGTCTTTAACAATCACAGAAAAAGGCTATTGCTACGACACTTCTGGCAACCTGGATCAAAGTAACCAGAATATCCAATCCGATTTAAAAAATTCAGGCGAACCAAAAACGGCTTACGGATATATTATTGCTGCACTTAAAGCACGGATGGAACAGAACATGCCGCCCTTTACGATCATGTCTTGTGACAATTTGCCGGGTAATGGTGACTTAACGCGTAAGCTTGTTTTGCAATTTGCTGATTTGGTCGATTCAGATTTATCAGCTTGGATTGCTGACCAAGTCTCTTTTCCGAATGCCATGGTTGATCGTATAACTCCAGTGACAACCGATGAAATTGTTGATTTGGTACGTGACAAGTTTTTGGTTGATGATGGTTGGCCTGTTGTATGCGAAGATTATATACAATGGGTTTTAGAGGATAAATTCGGCAATGGTAGACCGCCATTGGAAAAGGTGGGCGTTCAAGTTGTTGAAGACGTTGAACCTTACGAAAAGATGAAGGTGCGTTTGCTCAATGGTTCGCACTCTGCACTGGCATACGTGTCTTACCTCATGGGTTACCGTGACGTTGACAAAGCGATGGCCGATCCTTTGATCGCAAAATTTACACGCCTATATATGGATCAAGATATTACACCGACAGTACCTGACGTGCCCGGCGTTGATTTAAATACCTATAAAGATAAATTAATTGAAAGATTTTCTAACCCTGCAATTTCAGATCAGGTTCAACGTTTGGCAGAGGACGGTTCAGTGAAAATACCTAACGCCATTCTGCCTTGTATAGCTCATCAATTAGAGTCAGCCGGTTCGATAAAATTTGCGGTGTTGGCGTTGGCGGGATGGTTCCGTTATTTAACGGGAGTTGATGAAGACCTGAAGCCAATTGAAATTACGGATCCAAGAGCAGATATCATGACAGCGGCAATTAAAGTCGATCCGCAAGATCCTAAAAATATTTTAGGTATTTCTGAAGTGTTTGGTACTGAGTTGCCTTCGAATGAAGCTTTTGTAACAGAGTTGAAGTCCACAATGGACGATATTCACGCTTTAGGCACACGCCAAACCCTTGAAAAATATACGAATTAATATTTCTTTTGACATAAAAATAATCTATGCCTATAGTCCTTTTGTTTTTTTACATACAACAATCTTAAGAGACTGAAATGAGTACACTTCCGATCACTAAAATCATTTTCGACAACGATGATGTCAACATCGATAGCGAAAAATTGGCCATGCAAATTATGGATGATTGGGGGTATGAGTTTGTATCGCGTTATGTCGGCGAGCCGGAACAATCTGATCCTGCATTGAATAAGGGTGATATTTACAACCGTTTCAAGGGAACGTCGACCAACAAAATTGTTGAAGCACTTATCAACGAGCATAATCTGCCTTTAGAACAAATCATCGAAGATTATGAACTGGGTGATGTCGCAGAAGACACGGAAGCCATCGCTAAACTTTTGGCTGATCAGGTGACCGCAGCGACGATCGCAGGTTTTGAAAAAGATCTAAAAGCGATACCGGGTATTACACAGGCGTTAAGAGAAGTTGATAAACTTCTTGGTGGTATCGAGAATCGCGCTCTGTGTACCACAAGCCCTGAAGACCGCATGAACGTCTCGTTAGAGCGCGCTATTGATCCGGAAACAGGTGAAAATGCAGGCTTAGCAGAGTTGTTTCCAGACGAAGATAATCGTCGGATTAGCGGTTACGGACATGATAATAAATATGTCTATTTCATGAGCTTGAACTCTGATTGGGGTCCCGCACAAGCAGTTATTGTCGAAGACAGTGTTTCTGGAGTGACAAAAGCAAAAGCAGCAAGTCCTGATTTCAGGGTTATCGGAACCGTAGCTGCTGGATCTTATGAAGATAAGAGTGCTCAAATCCGTGCTCTTCAAGAAGCGGGAGCTGATATCATCGTGATGGATGTAAGAGATATTCCAACAGTCGTCGAATGGATGAATGAAGGCATGGATATGGATTCGCAAATTCCATTAAAGTTTGAAGGCACAGTCAAGCTTGGCACAATTCCTCAGGTTAGCAATCCGCGTGCAACGCACACCGGGGAACCTCAGGCCAAACACTCATAAAATATCCATTTGACGCAAAAGCGCAGAAAATATAGGGTTCTTGCTAAATTTTAAAGGAAGAAGCTTATGATTGTCGTTTTTGGTTCGAATGTATTGGATCTGTTTTTTGAGCAGGAAAATTTACCGCCCAAGGATCAGGCACTATTTCTGGATAGCCATATCGAAGCCCCTGGCGGTAAAGGTGCAAATCAAGCTATTGCAGCGGCCCGTGCCGGTTCTAATGTGCGTTTTTATGGCGCGCTGGGTGAGGGCGGTCACGGCCGTCAAATGTATAAAAATCTGGCTCAAAACGGCATTGATGTCTCCGGCATTGAATTTTTGGATATGCCGTCCGGTTTGGCGACTATTTTTGTCGATGATAACGATGGCACACACCGTATTGTCGTATCACAAGGGGCAAATTTAAAGGCTAAACAAGACACGATCCCGGACAAGCATTTAAAAAAAGAAACAGTTGTTTTGGTTCAGGGTGAGTTGCCTATACTCGAAACGGAAGATCTGATCGCGAGAGCAAAAGCGAAAGGCGCAAAAACGGTTATGAATTTTGCGCCTGCCAAACAAGCTCTGTCAGAGCAATACCTACTAAATCTCGATATTATTATATTGAACACACATGAAGCAGACTTGCTTGCCAAAAATATCGGAATGGATGCTTCTGATAAAGAGCAGTTCGCGTCTGATCTGTATGATCGTTTTAACCTTATTACAATCGTGACTTTAGGGCCGGGCGGATGTCTCATGTCATCAGAAAAAGGAATCTATCGTGTACCGTCTTTGCGGATCAAGCCGATTGATACTGTTGGCGCAGGAGACGCACATGCAGGGTATTTCTGTGCTGCGCTTGATCAAGGGCATGACA
Organism: Pseudomonadota bacterium; assembly: GCA_039026795.1. GTDB lineage: Bacteria > Pseudomonadota > Alphaproteobacteria > Micavibrionales > Micavibrionaceae > JAUHXT01. The sequence continues at coordinate 4,427 of JBCCLQ010000020.1, read as the reverse complement.
TGGAAACTGCCTTGAAATGGGCATCTATAGCCGGCTCTTTGGCCTGTACATCAATCGGCGCTCAGGCAGCTCTGCCAGTCAAAGAAGATGTTATATCAAAACAGGATGAAATACAGATAACGATGCGGCCTAGGAATTCTGCTAGCTCGGCATCCAACGTAGCTTAGATGAATTTGCTTTTTGCATAGAAAGAGTTATTTCTTTTGCAGCTCGATTCATTTCTCCTTGAACGAATTCACCAATTTCAAGGCCTTTAGGCGTAAGCGTTACTTTAGTTAATTTTTTGCCTTCTTTTTCCAGTTTTATCAATTCAGCTCCCTCAAGCGTTGATAAGACACGCGGTATTGCAGATCCTGCATAGTTCCCGAGTTCTGCAATTTCCGAAGGATTATGAGAAGTGTCTCGCAGATCATAAACCAATTGTAGAACACTTATTTCAGCTTCTTTTAAAAAAATCTTATGTTTTTCGTACAAATTACCTCTGATCTGAGATAAGGCATGATTGATCCGTCTTTGAAGCTCTCTGGCTGCTCCAAAGAAATCAGTCGCTAATGATAGGTCAATATCTTGCATATTCTAAAAAAATAATATGTTAACTTAATTTGAGCGTTTTATCAGTGAAATGGCAGCCAGACAAGCTTTTTTTACGAAAAATAAGTTGTTTCTTAGATTTGTGTTTTTACAATATTTCCTTGTTTAATAGAAAGCGCCAGCCTTCCGCTTTTAAGCGCCAAGGCTTCTTCACCAAAAACCTCGCGGCGCCAGCCTTTCAGGGCGGAGATATCCGGATTGTTTTCCATGGCCAGCGCTTCCAGATCATCTTTACCGGCGACCAGCCGTGTTGCGACATTGTGTTCATTACAATTGATCTTCAAAAGCAGTTTCAGCATCTCTAGCGTGCCTTGCGCAGATTTCGGCATCGGCTCGCGCACGATTTTTCTCGGCATTTGGTCCTTGGGCGTTTTTTTCGCGCGCTCGATAATCTCCAATAATTTTTTGCCCACTTTGCCTTTAGCCAGATCATTGGGTAGAGATCGGACGCGAAATAATCCGTCAACGGATGTCGGTTTATACATGGCCAAATCAGCCAGTGTTTCATCTTTCAGGATGCGTCCACGCGGCACATCGCGTTCGCGCGCATCTTCCTCGCGCCAAGCGGCAAGCGCTTGCAAAATCGCCATGACGTCTGGTTTGTCAGATCGGATTTTAATTCGCCGCCACATCTCTTCAGGTTTCAGGTCATAGGTATCGGGGTTGGTGAGGATATCCATTTCCTCCGTCACCCAATGTTCGCGGTTTTTGGATTTTAATTCAGCGCTCAAGCTCTCATACACATCACGCAAATGCGTGACATCGGCGAGCGCGTAATTGAGCTGCTTGTCAGTCAGTGGTCTGCGTGACCAATCTGTGAACTGCGCGGTTTTTTCAATTTGCTGACCTGTTATATTCCGCACCAGCGCGTTATAGGCAATCTGATCACCATGCCCACAGACCATGGCAGCCACTTGTGTATCAAAAATCGGGTGTGGCAGGGCGTCCATTTCAAAGAAGAAAATTTCCATGTCCTGACGCGCGGCATGGAAAACTTTGAGGACGTTTTTATTGGCCATCAAATTCCAAAGCGGGGTGAGATCTAGATCATGCGCGATTGGATCGACAGCAATAGGCTCAACACCGGGCCCAGCCATTTGAATCAAGCAAAGCTTCGAAAAATACGTCTTATCGCGCAGGAATTCGGTATCGATAGTGAGGTAGGGGTTTTCGGTCAGCTTTGCGCACGCCGCGTCCAGTTCACTCTGTGTTTGAATAATCATCCCATCTGTTTACGGCTAAAGGCCTCAAACGCCAAGTTTTTCTTTGATTTAGCGCCCTAAGATGGGTATAAATCGCCCATTATGCATGAATTCAGAACACATACCTGCGCAGAGCTGCGCAAATCAGATGTAGGCGAAACCGTTAAGATATCCGGCTGGATGGACAGAAAGCGCGACCATGGCGGCGTTTTGTTCATCGATGTCCGTGATACATACGGCATCACACAATGCGTGACGCATGAGGGATCAGAGCTTATCGACACTATCGATAAATGGCGCGTGGAAAGCGTGGTGACCTTTATTGGTAAGGTTGTTGCCCGCAGTGATGAAACCATCAACCCCAACATGCCAACCGGTGAAGTGGAGGTGGTGATTGAAGAAGCGATTTTACAATCTGCAGCTGACGTCATTCCGTTTCAGGTCGCCGAAGATGATGGAGCGGGTGAGGATATTCGCCTCAAATACCGTTACCTGGATCTCCGTCGCGATGCGATGCAGAAAAAAATCCGCCTGCGCAACAATGTGATTTCCTCTATTCGCCGTCGCATGGTCGAAGGTAATTTTCAGGAATTCCAAACACCGATTTTAACGGCGTCTTCACCCGAAGGTGCGCGCGATTATCTGGTGCCGTCCCGTTTGCACCCCGGTAAGTTTTACGCGCTGCCGCAGGCACCACAGCAATTCAAACAGCTACTGATGGTCTCCGGCTTTGATCGGTATTTCCAAATCGCACCATGTTTCCGTGATGAAGATGGCCGCGCTGATCGGTTGGCTGAATTCTACCAGTTGGACCTCGAAATGAGCTTCGTGACGCAACAGGATGTGTTTGATGCCGTTCAACCTGTGATCAAAGGCGTATTTGAAGAATTCGCAGACTTTACAGGGACGAAGCACTCCATCGAATGGCTGCCGCATATGCGGTACGAAGATGCGATGCTGAAATACGGCACGGATAAGCCCGATTTGCGCAACCCGCTAGAAATTGTGGATGTAACAGAAGTCTTCGCCCGCGATGATGTGGAATTTAAAGCATTCAAAGGTGTGGTGGAAAAGGGCGGTGTTGTCCGCGCGATTAAGGCACCGAATGTGGCCGATCAGCCGCGTTCCTTCTTTGATAAGCTCAATAGCTGGGCGCAAGGCGAAGGCGCACCGGGTCTGGGTTATGTTCTGTTTAAGGATGGTGCTGGCGCAGGGCCGATCGCGAAATTCATCCCCGAAGCTGCGCAAGATCAATTGAAAGAGATTGCTGGCCTCAATGATGGCGATGCGATTTTCTTTGTAGCCAATAAAGAACTGGCGGCTGCCAAGTTTGCAGGCGCTGCGCGCGACGCAATTTGCAATGCGCTTCCCGAAGGGCATGAAGCAGCACGCGAACAAGGCGTGTTCAAATTCTGCTGGATTATCGACTTCCCGATGTATGAATTCGATGAAAAGGCGCAGAAGATTGATTTCTCACACAACCCGTTTTCCATGCCGCAGGGCGGGCTCGATGATCTGGAGAACAAAGACCCGCTGGAGGTCTACGCCTATCAATATGACTGCGTGTGTAACGGTTTTGAATTGTGCTCTGGCGCAATCCGGAACCACAAACCCGAAATCATGGAAAAGGCGTTCGGCATTGCCGGCTATGATAAATCCGTTTTGGAAGATAAATTCGGCGGTATGTTGAATGCGTTTAAATTCGGCGCCCCTCCGCACGGTGGTTGTGCGTGGGGGATTGACCGGATTGTGATGCTGCTCGCCGATGAGCCAAACTTGCGTGAAGTTTATGCGTTTGTGATGAATGGTCAGTATGAAGATCAGATGATGAGCGCTCCGAGTGATATCACGCCCGAACAGCTCAAAGACCTACATATCAAGCTGTCTCTACCCAAAAAGGCGGTAGACGACAAAGCAGCTTAAATTCTTATCTAATAGGCCTTGGTGGTTTATGTCGATCAAGGTGTTTAACCTTGGAAACAATATCTGCCCCGGGCAAATCTGTCATTAAATCAATTTCTCTCGGAGTTCTGGGAGTTATATCATATGCAGGGCGCTGCATTAAAGTTCCATCATCGTCATAAAAAGGCATTTCTGATAGTATTCTGTTAACGTGAGACAAGTTCGAAACAGGCCTAAATGTAAACCGTAAATTATCTTTTGTACGATAATCACTAAAATTTTCGCATGCTGCAGAGGCATAGTTTCTTGAAAACCTTCTATCCCTTAAATAAGCCATAAACGCATTCCTTTGCGCTCGTCCGGACTTAGGTGATGAATTTTTTTCTTCGACTGAATTTAGAAATTCTGATGCAAATAAACCATAATCAGAACCAAGCAAATAATTGAGCGGACCGTTTATTCCCGCTTCACACAATTCATTACAAACGGTAATCATAAATGCGACGGCATCAGCTTCGATAACGTTATATAAAACGATGTTGTCTGATGCGCTTAAACCTAGTTGCCTGCCTAAAACGCCTTTTGAGTCCTGCCATGCATGCCTAAACTCATGTGCGACGGGGAACACACATGCTTCTGGGTTAAGGCCAAAATTATTAATATAATCGTGACCGATTCTAATTATAGATTTATGATAGGCTGCTAGTGAAATATCACCTCCCAGCCCTATAT
>JBCCLQ010000019.1:0-14749 GCA_039026795.1 Pseudomonadota bacterium | reverse complement strand
CTAAAAAAGCGCAGATATCTCTCCATTCACGACCATCAGATATATCGATCACCAGCAAATCATTGGGGCGATCCTTGAAATACTCCTGAACCTCACGGTTATGCCGTTTAAAACGACGCATACATTTCAGCGGATTTTTGAGCGGTGTAATGCCTTCACCGTATATCCATTGCTCGGACGCTGCCTGATAATTACCAAAGTATTTTTTCATACTACGGAGCCAAGAGCGCGGCTTACGTGCGGTTAAAATGAATTTTGAACCGGGATACAGTTCATCGAGTTCTTTGTACAAAAGCGGCCAAGGATTATCCTGAAACGCATCATAATAAGGGATTTTTTCAAGTGCCCAATCGAGAGCCTTATCCTGGATTTGAGGATTGGTGACGCCAATAGGGCCACAGACTTTATAGCCCATAATTTCCAGAGCACGCCCAAGAGACGTGGTGCCTGTTTTTTGAAAACCGATGCAGAATATTTTCATATCTGTCCTCATTTCTAAAAACTGTCTCATGATTCAGTCACGAAAACAAACAAAGTTCCTTTTCTTGCCCCCAAAGGTGCTGGACAAAACGGTTAATTCAGCCTAAACCTTTCATATGGCAAAGAAAAAAGAGAAAAATTTAAGTCAAAGCGTTTATTCACCGAATGTGAATGAGCAGCAAATTGAAAGTCATACCCTGACTATTCTCGTGGATAACGAGCCTGGCGTTCTGGCACGCGTCATCGGCCTGTTTTCTGGGCGTGGCTATAATATTGAAAGCCTGACAGTGGCTGAAATCAACCCGGAAAAAAACCTATCGCGCATTACAATCGTCAGTATGGGCACGTCCACCGACATTGAACAAATCAAACATCAGGTCGAACGGCTTGTGCCGGTTCACAGGGTCTTTGACCTAACCGTGGAAGGTGCGCACGTAGAACGTGAACTGGCGCTTATTAAAATTATTGCAACAGGTGAAAAACGTATTGAGGCCTTACGCATAGCCGATATCTTCCGCGCACGTGTCGTCGACTCATCCCTCGAATCTTTTATTTTTGAAGTCACCGGCACAACAGAGAAAATCACAGCCTTTATTGATTTAATGCGCCCGCTCGGTCTGGCGAATATTGGCCGTACAGGTGTAGCCGCCATGATGCGCGGACCAACCGTTTTGGGACAAGACAAAGGAGACTAACATGAAATTTTTTAAATTCGCTTTCTTAAGTTTACCGATTGTACTTTTAGGCGCTTGCGTTGATCAGACAACAGTTGATGAAAAAATGGCCAAAGGTTGTGTCGCAGGCGTTAACGCGCTTCTCAATGACACACAAGTAATCGATGTCAGTGGTAAAACTGCCGTGACTGAAGATTTTCAAGGTGAAGGCCTACACCGCCGTATTACAATGAAAGTGATTGAAAAAGATGGCTGGCTGGAGCTGGAAAACGAATATTCTTGCGTCTTTCTGGAACAATGGGGCCCATTCCGCGCTGACCACAAAGCCATGATCATGCAAGTTAAAATCAACGATGATGTTTACGGTAAGCAAGATGGTAAAATCGTTGGAGACTGGGATGATTTTGTGGCCTTAAGCCGAGTTGTTGATGCCGCCATGGGGCAATAGAGCCCAAACCCAATGCAAAAAATAACATTCACAGGATCGCTTGGAGAACCACTCGCTGCACGTTTGGATAAACCGGATAGCGAAATAAGAGCCTATGCCCTTTTCGCGCATTGCTTTACCTGCACAAAAGATATTTTAGGCGCCACCACTATCGCAAAATCATTAACAGAAAATGGCATAGCTGTACTGCGTTTTGACTTTACCGGGCTCGGTGAAAGTGGTGGAGATTTTGCCAATACGAATTTCACATCGAATGTTCAGGATCTTATCAAAGCCGCTGATCATATGCGCGCAGAATTACAGGCACCTGCCATTTTAATCGGTCATTCGTTAGGAGGTGCCGCAGTACTGGTCGCAGCAAAAGATATTCCAGAAGTGAAGGCCATTGCGACCATCGGTGCACCTGCTGACTCAGCTCATGTAGCACATCATTTCGAAAATGCACGGGAAGAAATCATGGAAAAAGGCGAAGCGGAAGTTCAACTCGTCGGACGACCTTTCCGCATTCAGCGCCAATTTATCGAGGATATTGAATCCCAGACAATGGAAGAGTGCATAAAAACCTTGAAACGCGCCCTTTTGGTTATGCATGCCCCTCTTGATGCCACAGTTGGGATCGACAACGCGACTAAGATTTTCGGAACCGCCAAACACCCCAAAAGCTTCATTTCACTCGATAACGCAGACCATTTGCTGACCAACAAAGCCGATGCGTCCTATGCGGGTAAAGTGATCGCAAATTGGGCTGATCGTTATGTCTAAAACCCTATAAAGATTGCTTGATTTTCTAGGGCTGGCATGGTTTTGTATGTCGGTTTTAAAGAAAGAAAGGTAATCGTTATGGCTCAAGCTGCACAGAAAGCAGACATGCAAGCATCCCTTCCCGTCTATTACGATAAAGACTGTGATTTAGGGGTTATCAAGGACAAGAATATCGTTGTTGTGGGTTATGGCTCACAGGGACATGCACACGCAGCCAATTTGCGTGATTCAGGTTGTGCAAATGTGCGTATTGCGCTCCGCCCTGAAAGTGCGACAAATGAAAAAGCAAAAGGCGCTGGTTTCGAAACCATGGACCCTGCCGAAGCTGCCAAATGGGCCGATGTAATGATGATTGCCGTGCCGGATGAGCTTCAAGCTGATCTATACCGCGATCACTTGGCGGATAATCTGAAAGAAGGCGCAACAATCGCTTTCGCGCATGGCTTGAATATTCACTTTGGCTTAATCAAACCCCGTGAAGATTTGAACGTGATTATGGTTGCACCGAAAGGCCCTGGTCATACAGTCCGCGGCGAATATGTCGGCGGCGGCGGTGTACCATGCTTGATTGCTATTCATCAGGATGCAGCAGGCGGTGCGAAGGATATCGCATTGGCATACGCAGCTGGTGTTGGCGGTGGTCGTTCCGGTATCATCGAAACAAACTTCAAGGATGAATGCGAAACTGACTTGTTCGGTGAGCAAGCTGTTTTGTGCGGTGGTGTTTCTGCCCTTGTAAAAGCCGGTTATGAAACACTGGTTGAAGCCGGTTACCCGGAAGAAATGGCATACTTTGAGTGCTTACACGAACTCAAGCTGATCGTTGATTTAATGTATGAAGGTGGAATTGCGAACATGCGCTACTCCATTTCTAACACAGCTGAGTTCGGTGACTACGTTTCCGGTCCACGTGTTGTGACAGCAGAAACAAAAGCCGAAATGAAACGCATTCTGGAAGACATCCAAAGCGGAAAATTCGTTGAAGACTTTATGGGCGGTAACAAGGAAGGTTTGACACGCCTTGTTGAAATCCGCGAAGCAGAAGCGAAACATAATATTGAAGAAGTCGGCGAACGCCTGCGCACAATGATGCCATGGATCGGCCAGAACAAACTTGTCGATAAGGCAAAGAACTAGGCTTATACGCTTACATACCGTATTGTAAAAGCCTGCTTCACCGCAGGCTTTTTTCTTATCAGGACAGCAAATGGATAAAACAGACAACCCGTTATTGGGCATAACCTACATTACGATCAGCGTGTTTTTTATCACGGCTGCAGCGGCGTTCGCCAAATGGTTATATGATTACCATGCCATTGAATTGGTGTTTTATCGCTGTGTTTTTGTTTTACTTGCCGTGTGTTTATTTATAACGCATCAGAAAAAATGGGAACTAATCAAAACAACAAGAATGCGCTCGCATATAGGGCGTGCAACAGTTGGAACAATTGGCATTATTCTAGGATTAGCAGCTGTTCAAATCCTCCCCCTAGCTGATGCGACAACACTCAGTTTCACAGGACCGTTATTCGTCGTCTTGCTGTCATATCCGCTTCTGAAGGAAAAAGTTGGAATATATAAATTATCCGCTGTTGTTATCGGATTTCTCGGTGTTCTACTCGTTGCAAAACCAAGTGGTGAAGTCGCCTTGATTGGAATTTCTCTGGCCTTGGGTGCGGCGTTCTTCAATGCATTGGTCCAAATCTATTTACGGGATTTGGGTAAAACGGAAAACCCGATCACAACCGTATTTTATTTCATGCTTTATGGCGCGATTATTACAGGCGTGATGCTACCTTTTGTCTGGACCGGACCATCTTGGGAAAGCATTGCGTTTATTCTGGCCATGGCCGTATGTAGCGGTACACAACAAATCATCAAAACCAAAGGCCATCAAATTGCTCCTGTGGCTGTCACTGCGCCGTTTGATTATACCGCACTGATCTGGGCGACATTATTCGGATTTATATTCTGGGATACTTTGCCAACCTGGTCCGTGATTTGGGGTGCAATAATCATCGTGTTTTCAAATATCATCATTTTATGGCGCGAACAAAGGCGCAAACAATCATGATAAAAGAGCATAAAGATAATCCGGTGTTCGGCATGCTGACTGCCTTAACAGCGTTTTTTCTATTCGCTGTTATGAATGCCTTTGCAAAATTATTGAGTGAGGATTTCCACGTTGTTGAAATTGCATTTTGGCGCAATCTTTTGTGCATTTTTCCAATCGTGATTTACTTTTACCTGACGAACCAAACAGATTTAATGAAGCCCAAGAAACCTAGGGCCGTTTATGCACGGGGTGCTCTGGGAGCCCTTAGTCTGGTTGTGACCTTTCAGGCCTTTATCCTCATGCCCATGGCGGATGCAACAGCGTTTGTTTTTACAGCCGCTTTGATAGCGCCCGTTATGGCCATATTCTTCCTGAGCGAAAAAGTCGGACCTTACAGATGGGCAGCGATTGCCATAGGTTTCTGCGGTGTGCTTATCATGGCTCAACCGACTGGGGATACGAATTATCTGGGTATCGCTTTTGCTCTGAGTGCAGCATTTATTCACGCAGTTATGCAGGTTTTATTGCGTCATATTGGTAAAGCCGATCATCCGATGACGACTGTGTTTTACTTTGTCACAATTGGATGTTTACTAACTGCACCCTTTATACCATTTGTTGGGCACATGCCCTCAGCTGAAGATTTTTTGTTGCTTATTCCTTTAGCAGCATCAGGCGGGATAGCACAGATTATGATTTCAAATGCGTTTAAATACGCAGAAGCCTCGGTCGTGAGTGTATTCAACTACTCTGGTATCGTATGGGCAACAGCTCTAGGATGGTTTATTTTTGGTGACTGGCCAGCTTTACAAATCTGGATCGGTGCAGCGATTGTTATTAGCTGTAATTTATTTATTTTCTGGCGTGAACGTCAGATACAGAAAAAGAGTTACTGAATCTGTAAGCCCTGTTCTGTATAAAAACCAATCGGATTATCGGTGCGCCAATCATCCAATCTGAACATACCGGCTTCGTGACCATCGGTGATATTATAAACGACATCTAGAACATGTGTCACACGACGTTTATCGTAACCTGATAAGCGATAAAAGTTCGGGCCAACGATCAGAACAGGAACGCCATCGTCTTCATCCTGCCCATGGAAAATATCAGCTTCATAAAAATTATTGATCAAATCCAGATCATTTTCGTATTGGGCTAGCCAGTCTTCTGCGAACCATTCTTTACCAAAGTATTGATTATTGTGCGGATGCTTGCCGTTCTCCAAGTGAGGATTGAACTGACGATTAAAAACACGATCATAATGACCGGGCCACCAACCAAACTCCCAAGGCTTTGGTTCTGCAAAAGCAGGGCTAGCAATAAAAATCATTATTATCAGTACTTTAATAGTGGTTTTCATGATCATTTTTTCGTCCCCTATCTCAATATCCCCTTAATATATTCCATGATATTATAAATATATGATTAACGCGATTTCGACAGCGATATCCGGACTTCTGGCATCATCCAAGCGGGTGGAAGCCAGTGCGTCTAATATCGCCAATATTTCAACCTCAGGCGCCTTAGATAGTTCTGATGGCCCAGCGCCCTATCAGGCTCAAACAACTCTTCAGCAAGCCGTTACGGACACAAATGGCAATGGTTTGGGCGTGCGCGCAAACACTGTACCGAAAGATCCGGGTTTCGTTGAAGCCTTTGATCCGAACTCACCATTTGCAAACGAAGATGGTGTTATTGGCGTGCCTAATGTCAATCTGGCGGAAGAGGCTGTCAATCTGAAGCTTGCTGAACTCACATATAAGGCCAACATCAAAGTTCTGAGCGTCGCTGATGAACTGAGTGATGAACTAATACAGAGCCTGAATAAAAAAGTTTAAACCTCCTATTCGTTATTTGGATTAAAAAGATCGATAAATAATCGGAACCCACCACTTTCACTTGGCGGCAAGACCCCACTTGATTTAATTTTCATGAATGACTTGGCGGCCATAGTCAAACGTGTTCCGCCATCCGGCATCGCGCTGACATCAAATGACGATAAGATCGGAGTATTTGAACCATTCCATTCTTCAATCGCATCCCATGCGGTATGTGGTAAGTCTACAACAACCATTCGGCCATCTTGTGTTTCCATCGGAGAGTAATCAATGGGACCAGATAGATCGAGAACGAGACGAACCATCGTCGGATGTTCGCCAATACGGACGCGCTTCACAAACGCCTTCATGTTATCATCACCCGGTTTTGGTGCCGGTGATCCACTAGGAACATTTTGCGGCATAACAGGGCCAGCAGCTTGATCATCTTCATCCGGTTTGGTCGCGGGCATGAACGGCCCCATCAAATCTTCATCAAACGGTAAAGTCGGCCCCATAGGATCACCTGTTGGTTCTTGACCGGGAAGATAGGGACCAAAGCCGGATCCATCCCAATCATCGCCAATAGTGGTAGGATCATTGCTATATAGTAGTAAATCAATACCGGAGTAGTAGAGTTCATCAGCATTCACAACAACAGTTTGCGGTGGAATATCTACACCGTAATCAGGGTCGGCTCGTACTGTGTAAGACCCTGGTGGTACAAATTCAAAGGTGTAAAAGCCGTCAAACGCTGTTTCAGACGTTTGAATAACTTCGCCTTTTTCATTCACAAGCTCTAAGATCAAACCCTCAACAGGGTTGTTTGTTTCATCATAAAAAACACTTCCATCAATTGCCCCTGTTTCAATCATGGGCAACTCTATACTCGGCATCGAAGCAGGACGGGGCTGAATCGCAAAACCATCCAATACTGTTTTATAGTAAGGATCATCGACAGATGACTCATCAATGGAAGCGACTACGTTTCTATAGGCTTGATTTTGGAACATAACGAGGCGACCATCTTCATCTGTTTGTTCAAGAGATCGTCTTCCGGCAACTGTGAGTTTTGCATCAGGTATAGGATCATCTATATTTTCATCAAATTTCCCATCGTTATCGCGGTCGAGGAATATACGTGCCTGCACAGGCGATACACTGGATAGCTTGTTACGATATACGATGTAATCTCTTTCATTTCCGTAAGGACCCAATGAAGCAGAAGCCCTAAATGCGACGGTCAAACCATCTTCACTGTCCCAATCACCCGCTACGGACCCCAAAAATCTGTCAAACTCTTTGGAGAAAGTCATGCCTGCTGTTGTTGTTCCCGCCTCGAACTGATGAGCTGCTCTAAAATCCAATGAATAATCGTTTGCTACCTTATAGTTGGCACTACCGCTTATACTGTCTATTCTACCTTGTGGGAAATAACTGTAATTTAGTGCTGGCCTAAAGCGCCAACGGCGCACACGGTATGTTGCGTTGATTTGACCGGATGTAGACAAATGATCGTCGTTGTTCACTTGAGTTGCAGTCCGATTTGATAATCTTAAGCCCCGCCAAGACAAGGATTGTTGTGTTGTAGCACGTGTATTTCTATTTCTATTTTCTGTTTCACTATGCTCAACATTTACATTTAAACCTACGGTTCCGAAACTCAGCCTGATATTTTTTTGTGCTTCGATTTCAGTTTCAAACTTTTTACGGCTTTCACCAAATCCTGCATCTGGACTTTCAAAATCATTGAAAACATCACCACGCAGAGTCACGTTTGTGCCTAGAAATCTTGTAATAAAACGACTGCTCAGAGCTTCCCCGCCACCAGCTTGTTTAAACGCTTCCAGGCGCAAAGGGCCAATAGGTGTAGAGACCGAGGCTCCAGCAGATAAATACTGCAACGGATCTTCTTCTTGTAGTGAAACAATCTGAGATCCACCAGCAAACAAGGTAGTCATACGATTCAAGCCATGGAAGGCATAACCGGTCGCTGTTAAACCTTCAGGTTCTATTCTGTCATCTTTTTTGATATCTATAAAATCTTCGTTGGTATCGACCGCGCCCAGATAATATTCAGTTTCTCCGGGCTCTACGGCATCTCCAGTAAAATTATATGTGTAAACATCTTCGCGTACCTGCCCTTGAGGACCGAAAAGAACAGCACGAATTTCGTTATTTCCAAAAAAGAGAGCTACATCCTCAAAACGATACAAACCGTCTTCACCAACAATTCCGAACTCTAGCAACTCTGTATTACGGTACAGTTCAATTTCCCATCCAGCTGGGGCGATCCCTTCGATCGTTACACTATCGAATTCCCCCTGCTCACGGAAAGGTGTGGTCGTGGCAACAATACCGCGTCCCGACGCACTACTGGACACAAGATCGCGTTGCTGCAAGCGAACATCACCAGCACGGAATTCTTTAATTCCTCCAATATACTCTTCGTCTCCTAAAGCAACACGGCGTAAGCGTAAACGTAATTCATCAGGACGTTTAAAATCGCCGTCTTCATGTTCTAGAGTTGTACCAAAATCAAGTGTTGTACCCAATACGTCTTGTACGCCTGTTATATTTAAACTTTGGCGATTGGCTTCCCCATCAATTCTGGACTCCGCCTGAAGGTCGATAGCAGGACGCCCAAGCAACTGATAAGGGTTTTCGATCAAAGGTAGTTTTGAAACGTCTATTTCTTCTCTAACTTTTCCAGTTAATTTTTTCCGTCGTTTTTCACGTTCTGCCTTTAACTTGAACGGTAAATCAATCTCGGTTTCAACTACTAAAGATAAAGTTGATAAATCGACTGACATCATCAAAGGCCAAATAGAATTTAAGGTTTCAACCTGTACATAAAGCTCATCAAGAAATGGAGCAATATCATCGCCTAAAACTTCATCAGGCCCAAGTGTATTTACTTCATTATTGCCAACAATCTCCATACCCTGAGCATCGATTGAAAATGCGTTTTGAGGATCAAGGTACCATCCTGTTAAATATTTGCGGCCCTCATCATAATCGACGGCAAACTCAAAGAGTTCTGCCAGTTCCACAGCAGGAAGATAGTAAGCACTTTTATAACGCACTCCCAAAATACCGCCTGACAACGTAGCTGAGTTATCGACAACAATTTGTAGGATGATGTCTTCGGGCTCCTCAAATCCCAAATCATCAACTTGAGCGAAGGCGTGTCTAATCATCCCGCCCATACTCAAGCAGAGTGGCAGAATCAAAAACAGTACAAAAAATAGCCTTCGATTATAGAAATACTTCATGATGAATTACTTAGGCATGCCGGGAACATAAGACTTATCCCCAAATAAGTATAGCAGACCTGTTGAAAACTACATCAAAAAGCTTGATATAAAATGGTTTTTTTAGGTTAAGAAGAGTCGGTTCTAAGACAAATTTAAGGATGTCTCGGCAATAATTTCACCTAGCTCACCGCGTAATGAGGGTGGCCTTCTATACGTTATGGTAACCTCTCGACAAATATTGATATCCGCCGGTGCAGGCATATTAAATCTGAGATTACGACGCTCAACTTCAGCATATACTGCAACGCCCCTGACAGATTGAATCTGTTGCTGACCGCCACCGCTGCAAACCATATCGATATCACCATACAAGCTGCGATTCCCAGAGCGGGTAAGCAGGAGATTAATTTCAATTTTATCACCCTTAATTTGTGCGGAACCACTCTCAAAAGCGCCTGTAGCCGTCAAATTTCCATTACGAACAATAACAGGCAAGGTAATACCCGCGAGCATCCTTAAAGATACGGCTGATGCTGTTGGAGAAGACGGAGCTTCAGCTTCAAATCGTGTTGCATCGGCTTCGGGTTGAACCCAAAAATGGCTTCTATACTCGCCTTCAGGCAAATCTCGCGGTTTACGTAACATAAGGCGCACTTGCTGTGAACCGCCGGGTGGAATAGTGACACGCCGGGGGGCGAAACGAACCATGTTTTCTACACCTTCAAGACCAGGTACAACTTCGTCATCGTCAATGTTGACCAAAGCTTTATCCTCGGTCATCTTCATGCGCTTCCAACCCATTCTGTATGTTCTGGGCTGCGCTTCATTATTAATGATTGTGAGAACTTCCGTGCGTTTGGTTCCTTCAAATTCAATACGTTTCATGGTCAGGCGAATGGCCTGAGCATCCTTTGCAACAAGCATAACACCAACAAAAGTTGATACTATGAAAACTACCAAGGTCGCGATTTTTAAATTTTGAAACGCTGAAGGATTTTTTCTCATATTTTTCCTAAGGTTAGCAGAAAAAGAGTACTCAATTAGACAATATAAGGTCAATCGCTTTGTGCATCAAACATTATTAAATTATTTGATTTACTGATAATTCGCGAAAATTGTGTTGCTGCCTGTGTAAACGCCTGTGACCTGGCCGGTATGGGCAACGAGGGTTGCGCCCACGGGGAAGAGAATGGAAGAATTGCTAACGTCTGGCGTGACCGTAATGGTGGGTCCGGCAAATGCACTGCCAAGATGGAAATTACTGACCGTCATGAACGACGCGCCATTCGTGATAAACATATTGTTTGTTTCCAAACTAACGATAACGGATTGAGGTGCACCTTTGATGCGGATAAACCCCGGGCTTGGCTGACTGCCTATTGCTGAAATGGCCCCGCTTCCATCTATACGCGATGTTTGAGAAACAGGATCTACTGTAATTTCGGCTTGCGCCTCTCGGGTAACAGCCAGCGTTCCAAAATCAAGTGATGCTGTAACACTGACTTCAATGGCACGTATAATTTTTGCAATAACGGGAAGAGTGGCTGTGGCTGCGATGGCGCGATAAAAGGTAAACGAACTTAGGGTCACCAACGCGGTGAGAGACGATGCTTTTGCAATATTTTTTATTTGCCTCGAGTCCATCCCTTATCCTTGTAAAACAAGACTAATCGTTTTTATGGAAGGGCTGCGCGCTTTTCTAGCGCACAGCTTTTCCGAATGTCGTTAAACCATAGAACTTTAAATTAGTTGTAGCTGATATCTACGTTGTAATCACCTGTATACGTACCAGCAACCTGAGGGTTACCAACTGTCAATACTGCGCCGACTGCAATATCCTGAGTTCCAGCACCAGTAATCGCTGCTGTCGGAATTGTCGCACTCGGTGACGCACCAGTTACACCATTGAATGCAAAACTAAAACTACCAACAGGCATTGCAACACCAGCACCAACATCATCAACAGTGTAAGCACCAGCAACGAGAGAAACTGTAACACTTAAACCTGCAGAACCAGATGTTATATCCAAGAACCCTTGTTGAGCCGCTGGCAAACCACCAATCAATGTTGGACCACCGGTTGTTCTGGCACCAGTCACATCAACGGCAACTGTACCACCACCATTCGGGCTGATGTTACCAAAATGTAATGTTTGAGCGTTTGTTAAAGCCAAAGCGGCAATAATCACAGCAGACATATTACCAGTACCTGTCGCGCCATTCGCACGTGTGGCTGCTGCAAGACCGCTGAGAGTTACAAGGGCTGTACCCAATGCGAGCATTTTTTTGTTTTTCATGAGATCCCCCGATCTTAAATAGGTTAAACGACATATGCACAATGAGAACGCAGTCCTTGCGACTCACATACACTTTCATATAATACAGTACATTCGTATGATTAAAAGAGTCTTAACGACAAATATTAACTATTTTTTGCTTAATTAAAGCGTCAATACAACCATAGGAGTCGGTTTTGAATAACCCAGTACAAGTAACGCTAGAAGAAGCCATAAAACTTGCAAAACAGCATCATCAATCCGGCAATTTGATATTAGCAGAGCGCACGTATAAGGATATCATAGCTGCCTTTCCAGACCATTTTGAGACGCTACACATGCTTGGGGTTATTGCTTATCAACGTGGTAATATTCGCGAAGCGCTAAGACTCGTAACACAGGCCCATGATTTGAATCCCGATGATGCAGAGTGCATCAACAACCTTGCCATTATGCAGTCAGAAAATGGCGACAAAGAACTTGCCATCAAGACCTGGACACGCGCCCTTGAAAAAGAACCGAACAAGCCCGAAGTTCTAAGTAATTTAAGCCACACGTACTGGCAGTTGCATGAATTTAAAGAAGCAAAGGAAAATGCTCAAAAAGCTATCGAATTTCGTCCGAATTACGCTTCAGCTTGGCTCAACCTTGGCAATGCAATGCAAGGCTTGGAAGAATTTGAAAAAGCAATCGAGGCATGGGAAAAAGTTGTTGAACTTGAGCCGCAAAATTCACCGGCACTCAGCAACATCGGAAACATACACAGAGAGCTCGGCCAACTAGCAAAATCTGAAGAATATGGCAGGCAGGCAACTGAAGCAGACCCGAACAATGCTAATGCCTGGAGCAATCTCGGCAATGCATTAAGAGACTTGAGCAAACCAGCCGAAGCGGAAACCTGCTACCGGACAGCCATTCGTTTACGCCCGAATTTTGTACAGGCGCAGAACAATCTGGCTATCTCGCTCATGGATCAATTCCGCTTTGAAGAAGCCGTTGAAGCTGCGCGCTATGCTACTGCTTTTGACGAAAATTATGGCGATGCATGGCAAAATTTAAGTTTTGCTTTACGCGAGATGGGAGAATTTGATCAGGCGCTCGAAGCTGCAGAGAAAGCTGTTCTGTTGAAGCCTGACTCAGCTGACGCGCATGCTGATTTATCGGATGTTCTCTTCGTACAAGATAGAATTGATGAGGCAGAAGCTGCTCTAGAAGAAGCGCAAAGACTTGCACCCGAATCTCCACGCATATACTTACGCCTTGCCAATATTCTTGAGCGTGCAGGAAAAATAGCAGAGGCGCTTGAAACGATAGCAAAAGCGGTAGAGTTGAATCCAGAAATGCCGGAAGCTTATCACAAAAAAGCGCAAATTCTATTTTTCACAAATCAGTTGGATGCGGCATTGGAAGCGATTAATAAGGTTATTGAACTTATGCCGGAGACTGCGCTTCCTTTAGGGACGAAAGCTGAAATTTTGATTTCACAAAACAAACTCGAAGAGGCAGAAAAACTGCTACGAGAAGCCATGTTATACAATAACAGGCTGCCTTCTTTATATTTATCACTTTCGAAGATTCATAAATTCACAAAGGATGATCCAGACTTCCAACATATGGAAAGGTTAGCAACAGGCGTTGAAACAATGGGGCGCAATGCAACGACATCTATGTCGTTTGCAATGTTTGATGCTTATGAAGATTTTGGTGAATACGATAAGGCTTTTGAGTTTTTAAAACAGGGCAACGACTTAAAACGCACGATTATCCCTTATAACCCTCAAATCAATTACCAAATTCACAAAAATCTTGAGACAATCTACTCTGATGAATATATCGATAGCCTGAAAGACGCAGGAAACGACACTGAAGTTCCGATATTCATTTTGGGCATGCCACGCTCTGGTACTACACTCACTGAACAAATCCTTTCTATGCATCCTGATGTTTATGCCGCCGGAGAGTTAATGGATTTTTCTACAGCTTATCAGATACACAATGAAGTAAAGCCTGAAAACGCCAATGAGATCGGCCAAATCTATCTCGACCGACTAACAGAACGCTATGGCAAGCAAAAACGCATTACCGATAAAATGCCCAGCAATTATTTGCGACTGGGCGATATTTTAATGACATTGCCAAATGCAAAAATCATTCATTGCAAACGTAATCCACTTGATAATTGCTTGTCATGTTACAAGCAATTATTCGCACGCGGACAGTACTGGTCATACAACCTTCAAGAATTGGCGGGTCAATATAATGCATATTATCGCCTCATGGCTTTTTGGAGAGAAAAATTTCCAAACCGTTTCCTTGATTTCGACTATGAAGAAACAGTCACAGATTTTGAAACACAGGCTCGTCGTCTTATCGAATTTACTGAGCTTGAATGGAATGACGCCTGCCTGGAACCGCACAAATCAAAACGCTCAGTGATAACAGCAAGTAAAACGCAAGTTATTAAGCCTGTTTATCAGAGTTCTGTTAAGGGATGGAAACGTTATGAAGAGCAATTGCAACCTCTCGTAGATGCAATCAATCCTGACATTCTGAAGAAATACTCTTAAACACAAACTTGGATTTATATGTATTATGAAGATAGTTGATTTTATCATTGCCGGGTCCGCAAAAAGTGGAACAACCGCCCTTTATAATATTTTGGATCAACATCCGGGAATATTTATGTCCGCGATAAAGGAAACCAATTTCTTTTTTCAAAACCTGCATCCCAATCACGCCGACATGTTGAAGCTTAATGGACAAAAACGTATTGATGGCTGGGGCGATGAGAACGTTATCATTGAAACATTTGAACAATACCAAAATCTGTTTTTAAAAGCGTCAGATCGTCAAATTATTGGTGAAGCCTCCCCACTTTATCTTTTGGATTCAAAAATTCCAAAGCAGATTAAAACATATAGCCCAGACATCAAAATTATTCTTATATTACGCAACCCCAGCGATGTGGCCTGGGCG
>JBCCLQ010000018.1:0-15205 GCA_039026795.1 Pseudomonadota bacterium | reverse complement strand
GCTTCTGCTTTTTGAATACGCTCTTGTTCTCTACCGTTATATAACGGTAGAGAACAAGAGCGTATTCAAAAAGCAGAAGCTGCGCTTGATACCGTTGTAGAGGCGTTATCAACTTTGCGTGATAGCCTTGATCAGCTGCGCCAATTTGAAGTTCTTGATCCTTTGGATTCGTATGTCAAGCTGTTCCAACATGCAAAAGACTGGAATAGAAATAACGCTGTAATAAACCTTATTGACGATTTTAATGTAGTTCGTAGCATTCATCCGGCCAAAGAAGCACTCAGTGAATTACAGCAACTGTTTGGCACACTCAGTGACTTAGATAATACAGATCCTCACAATTCCTCTGTCAGAGATGATCAAATTCATTTGAGAACCGACCTGACAGGAACTGCAATAGATACGCACGTTGCACATTGGAAAGATGGAGACGGTGGTTTTCTTGAAACGCATGAATACGTTTCTGTTGTTGCGAAAATAGGAAATGACAGAGCTCAAGCTATTCGTCTCTCAACATTCCGGGATGTTGCAACACTTCACGCAGAGGATTTTGTTGGCTCTTTCGTCGATAAAGCAACCAAAGAACTCGATTATATTTTAAAAGACGTAAAAGCACGTAGACAGGCCAGACCTGGCTGTGCTTTAGGTAGTTAATGACAATGCTTGATATATCAAAAAACTGTTGTAAAAAAATACTTGCATAAATCGATTTATTTATTTATGGAAATATTATGGTAGGGCCGCGTATAACAGGAAAACTTAGTTTAGCAACTGCTCAGGGTAGCAGTCCGTCCACTGCGGATGCTCAATATTCCAGTTGGGCTGATATAAACTATGTAAAAACTCTGGCAGATTCAAGCGTAAGCGCCGCTATCGAAGCTGGGCTAAAAAGAATCTCAAACCGCATCGAAGCAGTTGGTGAAGATAAAGTGCCGCATTATCTATCTTATCTCGTGGGTATACTGGCACTAAAAGATTACAAAGAAAAAACTGCCGAGCGTTGTTTTGATTTGGCTTTGAAAGCGCACCCAAGCTTTATGCCTGCACAGGTTGCGAGAGCTGAATGTTTATTTAAGCGTGGAAAATTTGAACAAGCATGGAGCGATCTTGCGGAAATTTCTTTTTTCAACGGACGGCCTGAATATGAGACTTTAAGAGCTATGATGATATATGCGGCCGGACAAGAAGAACATGCAAATCAATGCATCGCACCAATTGTCAAGGAAGCAACACATTTTTCAGGTAGACCAAGATTTACTTCACGCATAGCTATGGCTATACAAGCTGCAATCATCAATGCTGAACCCATGATAGAAATTGATAGCGTGAGAAAATTAACGAACTTAGAAATACCGCGCGCAGATATGGGCCATGTAGTAACTTTAGCAAGAGCATTAAAAACACTAAACGCACCTGTTCTTGCGTGGGAAACAGATAAAAGACAAAATGCTGATAAGTCAGAGCAACATGCTGCTGTTGTTACAAGACGGGCACAAAAAATAGTCAAACTGACAGCAGGTTTATGGAATACCGCAAATGAATACGCGGTACTTGATTATTCTCGGGGACAAAGACAAGATCAAGCTCCAGAGCCTGTGCATCAAATACTAGCCTACAACAGACGGTAACCTATCCCTTAAACCCTGTCGCGACCAAATAGGTTTCCGATGAGTCAGAGCGTGATGCGGGCGGCTTGATATGCTTCGTGGTTTTGAAATCTTTTTTCATTTCAGCCAGTAACGTATTTTGCGCACCGCCCTGAAAGACTTTCGCGATAAACACACCGTCTTCGTTTAAAACATCCTTTGCAAAATAATATGCCGTTTCAACGAGCGCCATAATGCGCAAATGATCGGTATTTTTATGCCCCGTTGTATTTTGCGCCATATCGGACAATACAATATCTGCCTTACGCCCACCCATCGCTTCTATCAATTGATCGGGCGCATCATCATCCATAAAATCCATTTGTAAAAATGTAATGTCTGGCATCGGATCAATTTCCAGCAAATCAAGGCCGACAACATCGCATCCTTTTTCGGCAGCAACCTGAGACCAACCACCAGGTGCAGCGCCCAAATCAACCACCATCTGGCCTTTTTTGAAAAGCCCAATTTTCTCGTCAATCTCTTTGATTTTATAAGCCGCACGGGATCGATATCCATCCATCTTGGCTTTTGCCACATATGGGTCATTCAACTGACGTTCCAACCAACGGGTGGATGCGACTGTGCGCCCCTTGGCTGTTTTCACGCGGTTTTTCGGATCTCTGGTCGTGCGCTTTTTGCTCATATATTCAATAAGCAAGTAAGATTAAAAAATATCAATGAAAAATTTTTAGCGAACTAAACCATGAGGTTTAGCACTCATGCAATTTTGCATACCTGTGACCATCTGTTGATGCTGCTCTCTTATCGGTTGAGCCGCGTCTTCATCTGGATCGTTGAAGATACTTTGAGGGGTTATTTTTTCACGAGTTACACCCGGTGGCGCCCAACCTCCTGAAATCTGAGGATCTGGCGTAAGACTAGTAGATAAAGTGACATCTTGACCTTCTTCAGAATGTTCGTCAGCTATTGTTCGAATAGTGATTGAGGGAACACCAGTATTTGGCCCCGCCATTACGCTACGAAATGAACTCGCTAATTCGCCTTTGGCGCTTTCAGACACTCTTACTGAAGTAGCTCCCGTGGCCCGGTCCGCAACAAAATCAATCTCAACTTGTCCCACTTCCGCAGCGGCTAGGTGAGTATTGTTTATAATTTCAATACCGCAATCCAACACATTTTGATGAAATTCACTCATACTTTTATTCCCTGTATCCTAAATTTCTTATTATTAATATTATAGCAAATGCAGGGCCCTTGAAACAAACTTCAAAAATATCTCAATAATTACAATAGGATAAAGAAGCTGGACACAATGAATGCAATCCCAAAAAGACTTAAAGACGCCGCCAGAAAGACAAAGGGATCAAACCGCACGTAATACTTTGAGAGCAATATATAAAGCACAATAAACGTTCCATAAACGATCAAACCGCGCGTAAAAAGCGGCGAATCCAGAAACGGCAGTAATCCGTACGGAAGCCTGAGCTCAAACATCAACTCAATCTGAAGCCGTAAGGCCAGAATACAGGCTAAAATAAATCCAAGCGCTTTAAACCAATGCCGCTTATCAACCGTAATAAGGACGATGGGTATCCAGATCAGATCTATCCATTGAAACACTATTTGGCCGATTGACATGTTTATGCCACACTCCCGCACTATATAAGGATTAGTATGTTTAAAAACTATACAGCGCTCTGCCTTGTTTTGACATTTTTGTGTTGTGGGTTGTTCACACCTGCTCACGCACAAGTCATCATCCGCGATACTGAAATCGAAGCTTATATGCAGGAATGGTTCGCACCGATTTACGAAGCGGCCGGTAAGGATGCATCTCAGGTCGATATCATTATGATCCAGAATAATGATGTAAACGCTTTTGTAGCGGGCGGCGCCAACATCTTTTTCTATACAGGGCTTTTGCAAAAAACCGATAACCCCGGTGAAGTAATTGCCGTTATGGCACACGAATTGGGCCATATCGAAGGCGGACATTTAATCCGTGGACGCGAAGCCATGGAAAACGCATCTTACGAAAGTATTATCGGTGCCATTCTTGGTTTGGGTGCAGCGCTGGCGACGGGGGATGGCGGTGCCGCAGCCACAATAGGAACAGGCTCCAGCTCTATGGCACAACGCCGTTTTCTATCAGAATTCAGAAAATATGAGTCCGGCGCGGATCAAGCCGCGATGCGTTATATGACACAGGCAGGTATTAACCCCAGTGGCATGCTGACCTTTATGCAAAAACTTGAAGATCAGGAACTGCTTCCGGCTTCGCAACAATCTGAATATATCCGCACTCACCCGCTGACACGCGACCGTGTGAATGCCATCGAAGCACGCGTCAATCAAACAGAGCTGAAGGATAAACCGCTTCCTGCCGAATGGGTCGACCAACATACCCGTATGAAGGCAAAACTACTCGGCTTCATTCAACCACAACAAGTGGAATGGACATATGATGTGCGCGATAAATCCTTAGAAGCTGTCTATGCTCGCGCTATTGCCGACTACCGTCAAAACAGAATTCCAGAAGCTCTGAGAAATATAGACGATCTTATTGCACGTGAACCGAGCAATCCGTATTTTCATGAACTCAAAGGCCAGATGCTGGTTGATTTCGGTAGGCTCGAAGAAGCCAAACCTTATTATGAGCGCGCATTGGAACTGGAACCCAATGCGGCCTTGTTTAGCATTGCGCTCGCCCACGCCCAAATTGAAACTGCCGGTACAAATAAGGATGCGTTGGACGCAGCTCTGAAGAATCTGAAACGTGCAGAGCTTTCAGAAAAACGCTCCTCCAGATTACACCGCCTCATGGCAACAGCCTATGGTCGTCTGGGACGTGATCCGGAAGCTAAATTGCATTTGGCTGAAGAAGCCGTACTGCAACGCCGCTATGCTTACGCCAAACAGCAAGCTGAAGCCGCGGCTTCACGTCTCAAGGAAGGCAGCGCGGACTGGCTGCGCGCGCATGACATTCTGAACTACGTAGAACAACAAAAGGGCTGATAAACCCTTATAAAACTTTGCAAATGATCTATCTTATTGGATATCATGGTATTTGAATTTCATATTGACCCGAAGGAGACTTCCCGTGTTTAAACCTCTGTTTTTATTACCATTATGTGCCATTGCTTTGGTTTTAACGCCGCAAATGACAAAGGCCGAGTCCTTCACAACCGAACAAAAAACTGAAATCGAAGCTTTGGTAAAAGAATATATCCTCAATAACGGCGATGTTGTTTTAGAGGCTTTGGAAAAAAACCAAATTGCCCAGCAAGAAAAACAACTTGAAGCTGCTAAGAAGAATATCTTGGATAACGCGGACTACCTTTATAATTCCAATTCACCAACTATTGGGCCTGCTGATGCCGATGTCACAGTCGTAGAATTCTTCGATTACAATTGCGGGTACTGTAAAAAGGCGCTTGAAGAACTTCAAAAAGTTCTGGATGAAGACTCAAATATTAAAGTCATATTCAAGGAAATGCCGATTTTAAGCGAAGGCTCACGCGAAGCTGCAAAATGGTCTTTAGCAGCAAACAAACAAGATAAATATTTCGAATATCATACTGCTCTGATGAATCATCGCGGTGCTAAAAACGAAGCTGCCTTCAAAAAAATAGCAACTGACCTCGGTCTGGATCTCGCCCAACTGGAAAAAGACAAAGAATCCAAAGATGTCATCGCCACGATTGATAAGAACCTGGAAATGTCAGGAAAGCTTGGCATACGGGGCACACCAGCCTTTATCATTGGTGAGGAGTTTTCACCAGGCTACATTCCTGCGCCACAAATGAAAGCAATCATCTCAAAAGTGCGTAGCTCAGACGGCTAAGAAACGGAGCATAACGTGATTAGTAAAAAGCATTTTTTTCTCATCATATTTAGTATTGTAGTCGCCTTTATCGGCCGTGAAATTTACAAATATTCCCATATGTATGATCTAGCTTGGGACGCCCCGGCCTTTCAGACCATGGGTGACGAAAATGCACCGGTTACGATCATAGAATTTGTCGATTATAACTGCCCGTATTGCCGAACTGTCCATCCAGTTGTGCAGGAAGTCTTAAATATGCGCAGTGATATACATTATATTGCACGCCCAATTGGTCCACTAAGCGACAATTCGGAAAAACTGGTTAAACTCACATTGGCTGCAGGACTACAGGGTAAATTTTGGGAAATGCACCACGCTTTTCTGTCTTACAAAGGTCGTATCAATGACAAAGTGGCCGACCAAATCGCTGAAGAAAACGGTGTCGATCTCGAACAACTTTATGCCGACGCAACGGGCGAAGAAGTCAACGAGTATTTCAGAGCCAACGTCGCTGCCTCCGGCGCCTTAGGTATACGATTTATCCCGGGCTTCATGATTAACAAAACAATTTTCGTGCCGGACAGCGAAAACCTGACAGCACAGGACTTCTTGCGCGTTATCAATGACGCGACATAGAAGTCTTTGATTTTCTCTTCATTTACGCTATTTAGAAACTCGGATTGAACAACTTTCAAAAAGAGAGAATAAATATGCGTATATTTGTTTTAACAGCAACCATTTGTATATCTGCCCTGATTGCGTTTCAGGCATACGCAGATACGCATGTCAAAATTGAGAAACCTTATGCTTTTGCGACAGCTGAAAACCAACGTGCAGGTGCTGCCTTTATGACCATCACAGTTGGCGAATCTGACACTCTGATATCTGCGTCTGCCGACGTTTCGGAAACCGTCGAAATTCACGATATGGCCATGGAAGACGGCATGATGAAAATGCGCAAGCTTGATACTATGCCGATCGAAGATAGCGCGACATTGGAACCAACAGGCAAGCACATTATGTTCATCGGTTTGAATGAGCCACTGAAAGAAGGTGAAAGCTTTCCACTGACCCTCACTTTCGAAAAAGCGGGTGAGCAAACAGTTGATGTCGCGATTGTCGCACCGGGTAAAAAACCGGAAGACGCCAAAGACCATAAAGGACACGACCATCACGATCACCATGATCACGGTCATGACCACCACCACGGACACGATCATTAATGCCTAAAATTCTGATCCTCACCGGCCCGAACCTGAATTTACTGGGGCGCAGAGAACCCGAAATTTACGGGCACGATACGTTGGATGATATTCATGCGATGTGCGCCGATGAGGCTCAGACACTTGGCTATGAGATTGATTGCCGTCAATCCAATCACGAAGGTTTACTGGTCGACTGGATACAGGAAGCCATGGACGACTTTGACGGCATTATCATCAATGCTGCCGCCTACACCCACACGTCGATTGCTATACACGATGCGCTGAAAATGACAGGCAAACCGATTATTGAAGTCCATATCAGCGATCCGGATACACGCGAAGAATTCCGCCATCATTCCTACATCAGACCCCTCGCAAAACAGGTGATTAAGGGGCAAGGCGCTAAGGGCTATGTCCTTGCTTTACAAGCATTTTCCACAATTCTGTAAACTCAAACCCCTCTTATCTTTTGACTTGAGCCCTGCTTTTCTTTAAGCAGGTGCAATAATAACGAGAAGTGCTTCATTATGAAAATAGATGACAAAGCGATCAAGAAGTTAGCTGAGTTGCTGGATGAAACGGGTCTGAGCGAAATCGAAGTCGCCGAAGGCGATCAAATGATCCGTGTAAACAAGGGCGGCGGCGTTGGTGCGCCTGTACAGGCAGCCCCTGTATCGATGCCATCCGATCCGACTGTACCGCAGGAAGCCAATACAACACCGCCTGCAACAACAGCTGCCGATCATCCGGGTGCTGTTACATCCCCTATGGTGGGAACGGCTTATATGCAGGCCGAACCGGGCCAACCTGCTTTTGTCTCTAAAGGTGCAACTGTATCTGAAGGCGACACGCTTGTGATTATCGAAGCCATGAAAGTCATGAACCCGATCAAAGCACCGAAAAGCGGAACCGTCACACAAGTCATCGTTGAAAACGGACAACCCGTTGAATTTGGCGATGTCCTGATGGTGATTGAATAAATCTCCCATGTTTAAAAAAGTTCTCATAGCCAACCGCGGTGAAATCGCCCTTCGGGTCATTCGGGCCTGTAAGGAAATGGGTATTGAAACCGTGGCCGTTCACTCTACGGCAGATGCCAATGCCATGGCCGTGCGTCTCGCCGATGAATCGGTTTGTATCGGGCCACCATCAGGTAAAGACAGCTATCTGAACATTCCATCGATTTTAACGGCCGCAGCCGTCACAGGTGCAGAAGCCATCCACCCGGGATACGGCTTTCTATCCGAAAATGCGCAATTCGCGCGCATGGTCGAAGAACACGGCTTTACATTCATCGGGCCAAAGGCCGAACACATTGAAAAAATGGGTGACAAGGTGACGGCCAAGAAAACCGTTCAGGAATTGGGGCTGCCTGTCGTGCCCGGTTCTCCCGGCGCCGTTGAAAGTGTCGAGGACGGATTGGAGATTTGCCGTGAAGCCGGATTTCCTGTTTTGATTAAGGCTGCATCCGGTGGTGGCGGTAAAGGGATGCAGGTCGTCCGCTCCGAAGAAGAGTTTGAAGAAAAATTCAACACCGCCCGCTCCGAAGCCAAAGTCAATTTCGGCGATGATACGGTTTACATTGAGAAGTACCTCGAAAAGCCACGTCATATTGAAATTCAAGTGTTTGGCGATTCACATGGTAATGCTATTCACTTAGGCGAACGTGATTGTTCCATTCAACGCCGCCACCAAAAACTGGTCGAAGAAGCCCCTTCCCCTGTTTTACCGGAAGAAGAGCGTAACGATATCGGTCGCCTCGCTGCTCGCATGGTGCGTGAAATGGGATATCTGGGTGCTGGCACGATCGAATTCCTGTATGAAAACGGTGAATTCTTTTTCATGGAAATGAACACCCGTATTCAGGTGGAACACCCGGTCACTGAAATGATCACGGGTATCGACCTCATTCAGGAACAAATTCGCGTGGCAGCCGGTGAGCCGCTATCGATCAAAAAAGATCGTATCCGCTTGCGCGGCCATGCGATTGAAGTCCGCATCAACGCTGAGGACCCGGACACCTTTATGCCCTCACCGGGTAAAATCACGCAATTCCATACACCGGGCGGCCTTGGTGTGCGCTTTGATTCCGCAATTTATCAAGGATACTCCATCCCACCCTATTACGATTCCATGATTGGTAAACTGATCGTGCATGGCCGTAACCGTGAAGAATGCCTACGCCGTCTACGCCGCGCCATCATGGAAACAGTCGTAGAGGGCGTGAAGACCACTCTGCCGCTTCATCTCTGGATTTTGGATCAGGAAGATTTGCAAACAGGCGATTATACCATTCACTGGCTGGAACAAAAACTCGCCGAACGTGACTCTTAGAGCCGATTAGCAGGCGCACCTCTATAATTCGCAATACGGCTCTGCCAATCCATCAATACTTGTGGTGCATCGGCTTTTAAAGCCACAAAAATTGGGCCATCTATTTTGGGCTTTAATAACATACGCCCCGCCTCTTCACCTTCAGTGACAATATCAATGCTCGCATAAACACCACTGTAGAGTTTCGGCTTCTGAATGGCTGTCACAACATTCGGGTCATGCATGAAACGCGTTGTTTTGTCTGCTGGAAACTTGAAGAAATCATGTGAGCGTTCAACATCAAATCCACCTGCGCTATACATTTCTGCTGTAAAGGCAGCAACTGGGTTATGCTTTTCCACCGCTTGCTGTTTCAGCCAAGCTCCTTCATGGTTTTCACGCACACCAGTTGTATGGGTCACTTCCAGCGGTACCACCAATGTCGGTATGTTATGCTCTTCAATCAATTCAAAGGCACGTTTCGCCGCAATCGGATCCTGGAAAAAATTAAACTCTGCATGATCTGTAATATTTGTATGCCAACGTCCTGTATCGATCCCACCACCCATCAGGGATATTCCTTGAATTTTGGATAACGCTTTCGGATTTTCTTCTGCCAGCTGTTCCAAAACAACGCACAAATCCGTCATGGATCCCGTATTCAAAATTGTAATCGGAGCACCGCTACTTTCCGCGCGGTCTATCAGCGTTTGCTTTAAACGCTCCTGCCCATCACCTTGCGATGATTGAACTTGAGACATATTTTGAAAAATAAGTGAGTCAGCCAGCTTATGTGATGCTCCACCCAAACCATCTTCCCCATGCTCAGCGGACGCATCTTCGGGCATAGAACCGACCAATGGCCTGTCCGCACCCGATGCAACATGCACATCAAACTCACCCGTTAGGGCAACCAATTTACGGGCGTTATTAAATGTCACTCGTAACGGCACATTCCCGAAGGACGGTACAATCGTATCGATTCTGAAATTGTCTCTATCACTCAGCGCCAGAACGCCGGCCATCCAGTCATCCGTCCCCGGATCACACAAAAAGAAGGTATCGCGCTGTCCCGAACCAAAATTTTCGGTTATGAAGCTTTCAGCACTGACCACAGGCCCAATAGGATCCTGCCCATCGCGAGGCACATAAAGAGAATCTCCGCCAACATCGTGAAAAGCAAGCAGAGCAGCTTGCTCAGGGGATTTTAAAAATTTAACGTCAATAGCCTTGGGATCAACATGCATTAGCCTTGGGATCAACATGCATTGTTTACTCTCTATCTATGAATTTGGGCATCTTTAGCAGATATTTTTTACATATTCAATTCTTTAGTGCGGGTTTTTCTACCCCGAAAAGCTGTTACATTGAAGCTATGTATACCGACGGCGACCCCGATTTATTCTTACAAGCGTACCGCGAAGGGATTTTTCCCATGGCGGATACGGCCGATGCGCTGTTCTATAATTTCTACCGTCCCGACATGCGCGGTCAACTCTCTATCGAAGAGCTACATATCCCGAAGAAGCTACGCAAAACTGTGCGACACTTCCCGTATAAAGTGACCATCAATCAGGATTTCGAAGGCGTCATTGCCGAATGTGCAAAGGAAGGTGGTAAAGGCCGCGAAACAACTTGGATTAATGATACAATACGAAACGTATTTATAAAGCTTCATAAGAAAGGAAAAGCCCACTCTGTTGAATGCTGGCAAGACGATAAGCTTGTCGGCGGTCTCTATGGGCTGGCTATCGGGAAAGTCTATTGCGGGGAATCCATGTTCTCTCGTGCAACAGACGCCAGCAAGATCGCCCTTGTCCATCTGGCCGCCCGTTTGTGGAAAGCCGGCTTCACCATCTTGGATACGCAATTCATCAATGATCACTTATCACAGTTTGGTGCTTACGAA
The DNA here is from genome assembly GCA_039026795.1 of Pseudomonadota bacterium. Taxonomy (GTDB): domain Bacteria; phylum Pseudomonadota; class Alphaproteobacteria; order Micavibrionales; family Micavibrionaceae; genus JAUHXT01. The sequence continues at coordinate 4,342 of JBCCLQ010000018.1, read as the reverse complement.
ATTCCTCAAGAAGACTATGAAGATCTCATAGAAACAGAAATGCGACGCTGCGCTGATTTTACTTTAAAAAATAAATTCCCGGACATTACAGAAGACGAACTGGTGTTGGAGTATTTAGCGGCTCGGTGCTAAGCCTGCGTCTTTTCGGCGTTTCTTTTCAGCGAACATCTGACTATCAACAGCTTCCAATGCTGCCTTAGCATCCTTATCCAAATCGGCAATAACCATACCGACACTACCGAGTACAGGAATCTTAATCGTTGACCCATTGACTTCAAACCCTTTGTCTTGAATCTCATCAAGCGTTTTTCCAGCTTGAGTTAAATCAGCTTCGATGTTCCACTTGATAAATCTATTCAGGAATATCTTTTCAATCTTTTCCTGAATAGCTTGAGCTGACTCGGCATCCTTCACACGCACCGCAACAGCGAATTCATCCCCACCCAAACGGCCCACAATATCTGTCCCCCGAACCACTTTTTTGAGCTGGTTTGCAACTTCAATTAAAACAGCATCGCCAGCGGCATGCCCTACATAATCGTTCGTTACTTTAAAACCATCTAAATCAATCATAAAAACAGCCACATGCTCTTTTTCCTGATTTCTAGGAATGCCCTGGTCCTCTGCACGACGACGTTCATTGGCTTCGAAATCCGCCTTTGAGTCCGTCATCAAATCGTTTAGATATTGGCCAAATGCTACCTTATTGAACACAGCTGTCATACCATCCCGCTCACCGTGTTTTTGAAGTGTGCGATATAGCAAATCATGAAAAATCATCTGGGTTTTCATGAAATCAATAGGATCTTCGTGAGAACTTGCTCTAAGCGCAAGTTCTTCGGATCGACGGATAACTGCTTCTGGAGAAGGATCTAAAAAAGCTCTTAAATCGATTTTTTCTTTACTGTCCGCAAGAGCTGCATACCCCAGTGCAAGTACAGTTTGAAGGTCTTGTGGTGCATCCTCACACATCTGGCCAAAAGTCCAGTCGAGGTCAATTTCTGCACTAATATGTTGTTCTTCTACACTCATGCGCGTGGTTATACGCATAATTTACATATTGTCAAGAAAATAAAGAGATTTTAGTTTATTCACTACTTTCGAGGAACGGATCGCCTTCTGCAGTGGCCTCTTCCTCAGGTGCGATCGCTTCTTCGGCTTCGCTTTCCTCAGCTGCTTTGTTGGGTCTGTCCTGCTCTAAACAGTCCAATACCCACACATCGTAAACAGGATGATCCATGGCTGATAAGGCCGGAGAGGACGCAAACATCCACCCTGAAAACACCCATTCGGACTTCCCTGTTTCTGGCGGCACTTCCCACACTTGAATGAAAGCGGCACTTTCAGGTTCATCAATCGGATCGGATTTGCGGCAAGCCTGCACGCGAATATAAAGCGGGCCGAATTGAATGGTTGTGCCGACCTTGGCTTCAAAAGTCTCCGTGCGCGCTGTCACTTTATCGAGCGATTGCATCTTCACGACAGGAAAATCCTGCATCGTGGCCGATGCAGATCCCCACGGCACAATGATCAAAGCTATAAGAAAAAAGCTACGAAAAGCCCTACTCATCATCAGAGTCATCAGACCCCTGCATGCTGAAAATAAACTTACCCAGCAATTGCTCAAGGTTTTGCGGGGCTTGTGTATATTGCACCACGCCGCCCTCTTCCAGATAGTCTTCGGATGCGCCGGGTTCTAAGGCAAGGAACTTACCACCCAACAAACTTTCGGATGAAATGAACGCAGCCGTATCATCCGGCAATTCAATGGCCGGATCAATGCTCATATACACGGTTGCCAGATAGCTGTCCGCCAGCTCGACACGGCTGATAGAACCAACCTTCACGCCGCTGATCTGAACATCGTCACCAATGCCAAGCCCGCCGATACCCGTGAAGTTCGCGCTGATTTCATATCCGTCGACCGCACCGACATTGGCTGTCGAATAGCTGAAGCTTAAAAACAAAAGCGCCACAACCAAAACAACGGCGCCCAATACGGTTTCAATAATGCTGCGTTTCATATCTTCCTCTTTTTTTATTCCGGTGGAGTCCAAGCTTCGTAGTCACCTGTGGCCTTGTCTCTTTTGCCACCCTCCAAAATATGGCCGGGCGGACGATAGGCCAGGTTCGTGCCTGTCATATTCGGTTGATGCGGCTTCTGCCACGGGCGGCGGAACGATGCATTGGCTTCATCAGGTACCACGTCGGTTTGATGATGCAACCATCCATGCCATTCAGGCGGGACTTTGGTGGCTTCGGGCACACCGTCATAAATCACCCAGCGCCGCTCACGTTTATATCCGGGGCGCGCTTTGGCCTTAAAATATGTATTCCCGTAAGGATCAGTGCCTACCTTCTGCGCCCCTGAAAACAAGGTCACAAGGCTAATATGGGCAGGTGATAAAACACCCAGAAAACGGCTGATGGCTTTAAACATAAAAACTTAAAATCCTTGATTTAGCGCGCATTTCGCTCTAACAGATCAGCAGGATAGCATAAGTGAAACCAACCCTTAAAGAGGAAATCACCATGACCGATATTGCCCAAAAACTCGATGAACTCGGCATTGTTTTGCCGGATTCCGTACCCCCGTTGTTCAACTACGTACCCTTTGTGGTCACGGGCAATCTGGTCTTTATCGCTGGCCAGGTGCCGATCGGCGGTGAAAACGAATATAAGGGACAAGTCTGCGAAGCCATTACAATTGAACAAGGCAAAAGAGCAGCCCGCCGCTGCGCCATCAACATTCTGGCGCAAGTGCGTGATGCCGTGGACGGTGATTGGTCACGCGTTGTGCGTTGTGTAAAGCTTGGTGGATTTGTGAGCTGTAAGCCCGATTTTTCCGATCAATCCGAAGTCATCAACGGCGCATCTGATTTGATTGTGGATGTCATGGGCGATGCAGGTCGCCACGCTCGCTTTGCCGTCGGCGCGCCGTCCTTACCCGCTAATTTTTCTGTGGAAGTGGATGCGGTGTTTGAGATTGACGTCTGAAAGACGTCATCCCGTTGATCTGCGTCAGCAGATTTAAACGAACGGGATCCACTTGTCAGCCAGCTTTGCTGGCTGTCCTTTATGGATTCCAGCCGTGCTAATGCCTACGGCATGCCGCTGGAATGACGATTATTTGATTTTCAACATCCGCTCGACCGTCATAACCAGCCTGTTCGGCTCTACGGGTTTTTGCAAAATCTGACGAAAGCCCAGTTCAGTCCCTTTGGTTAAAAGGTCGGTTGTTTCATGCGCTGTGACCAAAACCATTGGTGGCGCCGCAATATTGTTATCCTGCATCTTTTTGGCCATGTCGAACCCGCCCATCGGCTCCATATATTGGTCAACAATCGCACAAGCGACCGGATGTTCCTGAATGACCTTAATCGCGCTGCCGCCATCGATCGCCTGAATCGTGTCATATCCTACGCTGGTGAGGACAGTCGACATCAAAGCCCGCGTTGGTTCATTATCATCTACTATTAAAATCAATCCGTCAGACATAACGCCCTTTTTAAGTCATTCTGTTTATTTAATATTATGATATTATAACAGAATGAAGCGCAAATCCGAAAATGGTAATGTCAAAACACCTTTTCGTCATTCCGGCACAGGCCGGAATCCATCGTGCGTTGAAACGGGACCGTATGGATCCCGAATCATAAGGGTCTGTAGGCATCTGCGATGCACCCACCCTAATGTCCGGGATGACGGGGTTAGGGAATCCGGTAATGTTATTATCTTTGTTTTTATCGCCGTGATTTTACTGGCTGCGCTGACTTTCGCCTTCACTGACTCCAATCGCGGCGGGCAAAACCTCATCAGCCAAGCCCAAGCCGATGCCTACGCCAATCAGATTATGGGCTATGCGAGTGACGTCAACCAAGCGGTTAAACGCTTACTACTTCTTGGTTGTGACAAAACAGAAATTTCATTCGATGGCGCCGGCGGTGGGCTGGTTTACTTAAATGTTAACTCACCATCGGACAACTCATGTCATGTGTTTGATACCGCTGGCGGTGGCTTAAGTTATAACCAGTTGCCTACGGCCGCCCTTGACAGCAGTGCTTCCGTGGAAGATCGATATGGACATTCCGTCTACGGATACAACTTAAACATAATAGGCAGTAGTATTAACAATGGTTCTGATTATGCCGTCCATGTACTTGTCCCTTTTGTGAATGATCCTGTGTGTTTGGCCATCAATGAAAAATTCAATAATGTGCAGTCGATCCCGCAAGACACGAATGGGACCTCTAACTACAATTCTTTTTTTACAACGTTTTCTTCAGGAAGCTTGATAGACTGTGAAGTGAGTGATTATACCGGGTCGAATTGTGGAGGAAGC
>JBCCLQ010000017.1:0-15414 GCA_039026795.1 Pseudomonadota bacterium | reverse complement strand
GGATGATTTGATTGTTCAAATGGCAAAAGATTGTGAACAAGCCCGCAAAATTTTAGAGCATTAAATGGATTTAGCCTTACTTATCATTGCCAATATCATCCCGCTTTATATTCTAATTGCATTGGGATACATCGCGGCACGAAAAATGGATGTGAATCTGAATTCTATTGCACGCCTGCTGATTTTCTTTTTTGCACCGTTTGTGACTTTTGGTGCGATACTCAACATTGAATTGAACCCAGCTTACATTTTACTACCCTTCATCCTATTCGGGATTTCGACATTTATTACGCTGACATCATATCGTATTGCACAACCCATTTATAAAGACGGTAATGCCAATTTAATCGGTGCAGGCGGCGTAAATGGCAACACTATTTACTTTGGTATTCCGATCGTTATGGCGCTGTTTGGCCCAACAGGTGTCGGGATATGGGTGCTCATGAACCTTGGCCCATCCATCAATAACTTTACCTTGTCGTATTATTTAACGGCACGTGGAAATTTTTCGGTGCGTGAAAGCGTCCGTAAAGTTTTGACCCTGCCCACTTTGCATGCCGCTATCTTGGCAATCATTTTCAACATCATGAATTTTGAAATGCCGGACATCGGCGTACAATATTGGGAATATGTCACGGGCGGCTATGTCGTGTTGGGTATGATGATGGTCGGCATAGCTTTGGGCAAGCAAGCACGATTTGAATTTGACCTGAAACTGATCAGCGGCTTTTTCCTATCTAAATTCATATATTGGCCGCTTTGCCTGTTTGCGCTGATCTTTTTTGATGTCTATGTTTTACAGCTCTACAGCCGTGATATCCATATCCTTCTGGCTTTGTACTCAGCTATGCCGCTCATTGGTAACTTGGTGGCTTACGCGGCAGAGAACAATCTACATCCCGAACGCGCGGCAACAGCTGTTCTCGTCAGCTCAATCATAGCCATCGTCACCATTCCCCTAGCCTATTTTGTCGTGAACAACTTGATTTAATGGCTACAAATATGCTTTATTGAAAATATGAGCTTGATAAACAGCATCATTATTCGAATTACGAACCCGTCTCTTATATAGACAAGAGCCGGGCCATCCTATATTTCCTATTTTCAAGATAATTTTAGACTTTAAGTGAGAACCGTCATGACTGACGACACCAAAACAAATGCAGATTTTTACCGGGAAACCGTCTTCCTGCCGAAAACCGATTTCCCTATGCGTGGCGGCCTGCCGCAAAAAGAGCCAGAGATCGTCAAAAAATGGCAAGATATGGATCTTTACGGCAAGCTTCGTGAAGCGTCCAAAGGCCGCGAAAAATGGATTTTGCACGATGGACCTCCCTATGCGAACGGCAATATCCATATGGGCCACGCGGTCAATAAAATCCTCAAAGACGTGATCAACCGAAGCTGGCAGATGCTGGGCTATGATGCACCATATGTACCGGGTTGGGACTGCCATGGCCTGCCGATCGAATGGAAGATCGAGGAAGAATATCGTGCCAAGGGCGAAGATAAGGATGCTGTTGATCCACTCACTTTCAGAAAAGAATGCCGCGATTTTGCACAGAAATGGGTTGATATCCAAAGCGAACAATTCCAACGCCTTGGTGTTGTCGGAGATTGGAAAGATCCGTACCTAACCATGACGAAGCATGGTGAAGCGCAAATCGTGCGTGAAATTCATAAATTCCTGAACAATGGCGGGCTGTATCAGGGCGTGAAATCCGTGATGTGGTCGACAGTAGAGAAAACCGCACTGGCTGAAGCAGAAGTGGAATATAAAGAACACAAATCGGTGACTGTCTGGGTGCGCTTCCCCGTCATCAAAACAAACTGCGAGCTTTTGAAAGATACCGATATCGTCATCTGGACGACAACACCTTGGACAATGCCTTCCAACCGCGGAATTTTTTACAACACCGATATCACGTACGCAGTATACGAAGTCGAAAGCGTTGAAGAAGGCAGTAAGGTTGAGGTCGGCGCTAAAATCGCCATCGCTGAAAGACTGGAGGACGCTACAAAAGCGCAAGCCAAAATCTCAGAGATGAAAAAGCTTGGCACGTTCAGTGGAAGTGAAGTCGAAGGCACTGTTTGTGCGCACCCATTGCGTGGTCAGGGCTTCGATCATGATGTTCCGGCTTTCTTTGCTGACTACGTAACGGACGAAGACGGAACAGGCTTTGTTCATGTTGCGCCTTCACACGGTGTTGATGACTTTGTGCTCGGCGTAAAGTATGGACTTGAAGTTACGGACAACGTCGATGATGACGGTAGCTTTAAAGAGCATGTGCCTTTATTTGCCGGACTAAAAATCTTTGATGAAAACGGCAAAATGTCAGATGGGAACTTTGCTCCGCTGAAAGCCATTGATGAAGCCGGCAAGCTTTTGGCCAAAGGCTCAATCCGCCACGAATACCCGCATTCTTGGCGCTCAAAAGCTCCGCTCATTTTCCGCACGACACCACAATGGTTTATCGCCATGGACAATGAGATCAAGCTTCGTGAAACAGCGCTTCAAGCGATTAAAGACACGCGCTGGGTTCCTGAAAAAGGAGAAGCACGCATTAACGCAATGATCGAAGGTCGTCCGGATTGGTGCATATCCCGTCAACGTGCGTGGGGCGTTCCCATTGCGCTGTTCATGGATAAGAAAACAAATGAAGTCTTAAAAGACGAAGCCGTTTTAAAACGTATCGCTGATGCCTTTGAAGAGGAAGGGTCAGATGCCTGGTGGTCGCGCAACCCTCAAGACTTTTTGGGTAATGATTATAACGCCGAAGATTACAAGCAAGTGTTCGACATTGTTGATGTTTGGTTTGAGTCCGGCTCAACGCACACATTCGTCGTCGATGACCGTCCCGAACTTGGCGTGAAGCAATCTGATTTGTATTTGGAAGGTTCTGACCAACATCGCGGCTGGTTCCATTCCTCGCTTTTGGAAGCCTGTGGCACAAAAGGTCATGCACCTTACAAAAACGTTCTAACACACGGCTTTGTGCTGGATGATAAGGGATATAAAATGTCGAAGTCCCTCGGCAATGTTGTTGATCCTCTGAAAGTCATGGAACAATCAGGCGCAGACATTCTACGTCTTTGGACGATGACATCAGATTACGCCGAAGACATTCGTATCGGAAAAGATACATTGAAGAATACATCTGATTTATATCGCCGCATCCGTAACACATTGCGATTCCTACTCGGTGCTTTAGATGGTTTTACAAAAGCAGAATTTGAAGACGATGTTTTTGACAATCCCGAAAAACTGCCGGAACTGGAACAACTTGTTCTGCACCAGCTTTATGAGATGGATAAAAAAGTTCGCGAGTATATTCAGGACTACAATTACGGCGCACTCGCCAAAGAGCTTTACAACTTCTGTAACGAAAATATGAGCGCGTTCTATTTCGATATTCGTAAAGACCGTTTGTATTGCGACCGCCCTGATAGTTACGAACGTCGCGTCACTCGAAGCGTCATGTCTGTCATATATAATGGTCTGACGAGTTGGTTGGCTCCTATTCTATCTTTCACAACAGAAGAGGCTTGGGATTACCGCCCAGCAGGTGTCTTTGAAGATGCAGAAAGCGTACATTTGCGCACCTTCCCCGATGTGCCGGAAAACTGGCAAAATTCAGCACTGGCCGGAAAATGGTTTGGTATTAGAAAAATACGAGATCTCGTGAACGTGACACTAGAGAAAAAGCGTCAAGAAAATGTAATTGGGTCATCGTTAGATGCGCAACTTACACTTCATCTGACAAAAAATAATGCAAAAGTCTTAGAAAAAATTGACCTAGCAGAAGTCATGATTGTTTCTCAGGCTAATATTGTGACCTACGAGGATGGAACCTTTATTCCTGAAGAAGTTGGAGATGCAGATATACACTATATTAACAGCGATCCATTTATAATGGCTTCTGTTGGAAAAGCCGAAGGTAATAAGTGTCTACGCTGTTGGAAAATCTTGCCTGAAGTCGGCACTGACCCGGATTATCCGGATTTATCCTTGCGTGATGCAGATGCCGTTCGCTGGTTTATCGCAAATAAAAAAGCCGCTTAAATAATTTGAAAAAATGTGTAACTCTCTCAACACACCTATCGAACTGATAGGTGTTGAGGGGGCAAATGGTTTTGCCCAACAACATAAACCAAAACCACTTTGAAAAAGGACTTATATTATGAGCGTATCTAAAAAAGCTTTAAACACTGTAATCGCAAGTGCATTTGTTGTCACAATGGCTGGTGCCGCCACACTACCCGGTACAGCGAATGCTGCTGAAACTGAAAAATGTTACGGCGTTGTCAAAGCCGGTAAAAACGGCTGTGCATCTGCTGATGGCAAGCACTCCTGTGAAGCACAAGCAACTGTCGACGGTTCAGGCCAGGAATGGGTTTCAACACCAAAAGGTCTGTGTGAGAAGCTTATTGGCGGTTCTACAACACCATTCGAAGGCATGGGCTTCAAAAAAGCCGCAATGGAACATGCTGAAGGCAAGTAATCAAAAACCAATTACCTTGCCGGGTCCTATTCATCAGGACCCGGTCGGGATTGGATTGCGTCACGCCTATTATGAAGGCGTGGTTGAAACCAAACCAAAAGTCGGATGGCTCGAAGTTCATCCTGAAAATTATTTCGGCGGAGGGGCAAACCGCTATCACCTCGAAAAAGCCCGTGAATTATACGATATCAGCTTTCATGCCGTTGGTCTGTCTTTGGGATCAGCAGACGGTCTGGATGGCAATCATTTACAAGAGATCAAAGACCTGATCGACATTTATGAACCGTTCCAATTCTCAGATCATGCCTCATGGAGCGCGTCTGGTAATGCACATCTCAATGATTTGTTGCCACTGCCCTACACAGAAGAAAGTCTGAATACAGTCGTAGAAAATGTAAATCGAACACAGGACTTTTTCGGACGTCAGATTTTGACCGAAAACCCATCCAGCTACATCGCTTTTGCAGATAACGACATGGAAGAATATGATTTCATGAACGAGATTGCAGCGCGTACAGGCTGTAAAATTCTACTCGACATCAATAACATTTATGTACAAGCGCACAATCATAAAAAAGACCCATACGAATATATTGCCGCAATCAAACCTGGTACTGTCGGCGAAATGCATTTGGCAGGCTTTAGTGAATTTGATGCTGGTAACAATCAAACAATTTTAATTGATACGCACAGCAACCCTGTTCACGATCCTGTTTGGGATTTATATGCCTTTGGCATTTCAAAGCATGGGCAGACACCGACATTGATTGAATGGGATGAAGAATTACCTCCTCTGCAAACATTAGTGAACGAAGCGGATAAAGCGCGCTATCTGATGTTTAAAACACTGGATATTGCACATGCAGCTGAGTGACGTTCAATCCCGATTTAAAACAACGGTACTCGGAGATCATGAAGCCGTCGGTAATGATACAGAATTTCAGAGCCAATTCATTGCCAACGATATAGATATCCAAAAGCGCTTGCATTATTACCGTGACAGCGTACTGGAAAAGTTGATTAAAGTTTTGACTATTACTTATCCAACTGTTCAAATTTTGGTCGGTAAAGAGTTCTTTGCTCAAGTTGCGCGTCTCTATGCGCGTCAAAATCCACCAGAGTCTGGTAATCTAAATTTTTATGGGGAAGCATTCCCAAAATTTTTAAAGGATATGGAACAGACACAAAGCCTATCCTATCTACATGATGTTGCTTTATATGATTGGCTATTTAATGCGGCATATTATGCGCCGGATGATCAACCATTGGATATCTCAACTTTGGATGCAGAAACTTTGCCCGAACAGGTTTTACGATTGCGTTCATCGGCTTTTTTGATCGATTCCGATTTTCCGCTGACTAAAATTCGGGAATTTACAGCCAATAATGATCCTGACGCGCAGCTCGATATTTCATCAGGCGGTGAAAAGCTCTTGGTTGATAGACCGTACTTAAAAGTACAGGTTATAGCACTTCAAGATGACGAATTTATAATGTTAGAAGCTATTCAAAGCGGAAAAACAGTGTCTGAAGTGCTAGAAATGACTTTAAACGTGCATAATGACTTCGATTTCCAAAGTTTTTTGAACAAATTCATTTCTTTTGAAACTTTTTCCTCTGTGTCTGCGAACTAGAAGGCATAGACACACTATCCAAGGAGGACGAAGTATGACTACATTAACACACACATTTTCGGACGTGCCATATACTCGTCCGGCAAACGAAGGGGGAACTATGAAACCACTTGTAAAGAGCATTGACGGGCTCATTCAACCGTTACGAAATCTATCTGATAACTGGCTATCACCAGCCCTAGATGTCGGCATTCGGCTTTACATGGCAAAAATCTTTTTTGATTCCGGCATGATCAAACTGGGCAAATGGACCAATGAAGGTTTTGATGCCGTTGTTCTTGGCTTCCGTGAATATTATCCGGTCCCTGGCATTCCGGCTGAACTAGCTGCCGTAGCAGGTACAGCTGCTGAACTTATTTTACCTGTTCTGCTTGTTGTTGGATTGTTTAGCCGCTTTGCCGCAGCCGGTCTTTTGATTATGAGCATGGTGATACAGTTCGCCATTCCAGCCGAATATGGTCTGCAGAATATTCAACATTATTTCTGGATGTTCCTGTTCGCAGTTATCCTGTTCAAGGGACCCGGTAAATTCTCGCTTGATCACTTCTTACTCAAGTGGGTTCGCAGCTAAAAAATAACCCGAAACAAACGTATATCCCGGCTTCACGCCGGGATATATTTGTGGTTATAGTCACAAACCATGCAAAATAAGTACTTAAAACAAATTATCGGATTTGGGTTGATCATTGATATTATCATCCTCGATCAGCTTACAAAGTGGGGTATTTTAGAATATATCATGCGCCCCCTCGCCTTTCCGGAAAGCCAACCTTTAGGGCTATTCACATGGATTGCAAATGCGCCTGAACGCTTCCCGACCGTTAGCACAGAGATATTGCCATTCTTCAACCTGACCATGGTCTGGAATCAGGGTGTCAGTTTTGGCCTATTTCAATCGGGAAACCCATGGCCACTCATTATTCTTGCCTCGGGAATTTCCGTATTCTTTGCCTTTTGGTTGGCACGAGCCCAAACATGGGGTCAAGCCATCGCCTTGGGCTGTGTCATCGGCGGTGCACTGGGCAATGTCATAGACCGCCTGCGTTTCGGCGCCGTGGCCGATTTCTTCGATTTTCACGTGATGGGCTGGCACTATCCAGCCTTTAACATTGCTGACAGTTGCATAACGCTGGGGATTGCTTTCCTTATCTTTGATGGGATAGTCTTGGAACCGAAACGAAAGCGTACTAATATAACGACATGAAAAAAGTAGCATTTATAGCCTTAGGTTTTCTGACGATCACCGCCTGTGAAGGGACAAGAGAGCAGTTGGGTCTTGAACAACAATCACCGGATGAATTTGCGGTCGTCAAGCGTGCGCCACTGGAAATGCCACCTGATTATTATCTGCGCCCCCCCTCTCCGGGTGCACAGCGCCCTCAGGAATTAAGCACAGACCAACAGGCAAAACAAAGTGTATTTGGAACAGAGGCTGTTGAAGCGCAGGCAGAAGAACGTATAATTTCCGGTGGGGAGTCTATTTTGCTCAATAGGACGAATGCAGCGAATGTTGATCCAAACATCCGCGCAAAGGTAGATGCAGAGGCAGCTGAAAATATAGAAGAAGGTCGTTCAATCACAAACCGAATACGCCGCGCAGTCGGACAACCGCCATTAAATGATGCATCAGTCGTAGACCCGACAGCGGAAACAGAACGTTTGCGTGAAAACGAAGAGCAAGGCCTGCCTGTTAATGAAGGCGAAGTTCCTACAATAGAGCGTTAGTAGTACGGATTAAGGCAGAGTATTTTATTACCACTATCTGTAATTCTATCCCTTAAGAGATGTGCATCTTTAAGTTTTTTTATGTGTAATATATATTTTCTTTCGTCAAGCTAAGACTTGTATTGCGGCTAAATAGCCCTAAAATCATTCATCATGACTCGCATTTTGGCTCTATTAGTCCTTTTAACGCTTCCCGCAACCGTTTATGCCCAAAACCAAAAAACCTTTGGCGCAGAAGGGTTTATTCTCAAAAACGGAATGGAAGTTGTGGTCATCCCCAATCATCGCGCCCCCATTGTAACGCATATGGTCTGGTACAAGGTTGGGGCAGCCGACGAACCCTACGGCCAATCTGGCATGGCTCATTATTTTGAACACCTGATGTTTAAAGGCACAAAAAAACTACAACCCGGTGAATTTTCAACCACCGTACGGAAACTTGGCGGTAACGATAATGCCTTCACTTCGCAGGACTACACAGCCTACTTTCAATCTATAGCGGTTGAAAATTTGGAAACTGTCATGAAGATGGAGGCAGACCGTATGTTGAACCTTGCCCCTCCCCCTGAACATTACAAATCAGAAAAAAATGTTGTCATAGAAGAGCGCCGTCAGCGCACTGAAAATGATCCGCGTGGACTTTTTTTTGAACAGCTGCGCAATACTTTATTTGTAAATCATCCTTATGGTACACCCACTATTGGATGGATGAGTGAAATCGAAACGTATGAATGGGAAGATGTTAAAAGCTTTTACGACACATGGTATGCGCCTAATAATGCAATTTTAATTGTTAGTGGTGATATTACAGCTGAAGAACTGCAACCCATGGCCGAACGTGCATATGGCCGTTTACCAACTAAAGAAGTGCCAGAACGTATCCGCCCAATCATCCCGCCCATTAAGGCGGATAGTTTACTCACATTCCAAGACAGCTCTATTCGGCAATCTGCCCTTCATAAAATCTATCTCGCACCAAGTGAAAACCAGATACCGCAACACTCACATGGACTTCAGGTTTTAAATGAAGTTTTGAGTGGGGGTCCAACAACAAGGCTTTATAAATCTTTGGTTGTTGATCAGAAAAAGGCGACATCGGTATCTTTGGGATATACAGCCAATATGCTCGATTACTCCAGTATTTATATATCAGCAACACCGGCAGAAGGTATCCCCCTTAATGATTTGGAAAATTTGATTGAAACAGAAATTCAAAAAATAATTAAAGAGGGCGTAAGCGCCGAAGAAGTTGAAGAAGCAATTAAAAGACTTCAGGACCAAGCCGTATTTGCTCGTGATAGTGTCGCCGGGCCGGCTATGATTTTTGGGCGAATATTGACGACCGGCGGTACTATTGATGACGTTGAAGGCTGGACAGAAAACATCAGTTTGGTTAGCCCGACCTTGGTTCAAGAAGTCGCAAGGCTTTATCTCAATGAAGCAGAGCCTTGGGTCCGTGCTCCTGTTGTGGGGCACATGTTACCGGAGGTAACACAATGAAAATTCTAACTTTTGTATTTTTAGCCTTGTTTGTGACGCTTCCTGCGTATGCCCAAGATCGTTTTTTGGATATTCAGGAAGTTCGGAGCCCAGGAGGGATTTCGGCCTGGCTTGTCGAAGACCATTCACTACCTGTTATCTCCTTACGTTTCGCGTTTCGTGACGCAGGAGCAGCCAATGATCCCCAAACAAAGCAAGGGCAAACACAGCTATTATCTAACACCATGGATGAGGGTGCTGGTGAACTTGATTCACAGAGTTTTCAAAAACAGTTAAACGACAACTCTATTACTCTTCGTTTCACAAGTAGCCGAGATTCTTTTGGCGGCAATCTTAAAACACTAAAACGGACACAAAACCAAGCTTTCAATCTCCTGAAACTAGCGTTAACGCAACCGCGCTTTGATGCAGAACCTTTGGAGAGAATGAAACAATCCAACATCACACGCATCAAAAGTTCTCTCAGTGATCCGCAATGGAAAGCAGCACGCTTAACGAACGACATTGTCTATGAAGGTCACCCTTACGCATTGAACAGTGGAGGAACACTTTCAACACTTCCAAAAATCACAGCAGATGATTTACGAAACATCATCAATAAACGCCTGGGTAAAGACCGCCTTTTTGTTTCTGTCACCGGCGCAATAGGTCCCGAAGAATTGACACTAATGCTAGACGATGTTTTTGGCAGTCTTCCTGAAACGTCATCCGTGCAAGACGTGCCCGTCTCAACAATTCAAAACACAGGCCATGTAGTACTATATGAACATGATATCCCACAAAGCATTATAGATATCAAAATACCAGCATTTGGGCGAGATGACCCGGATTACTATGCCCTACAAGTTATGAACTACATCTTAGGCGGCGGTGGCTTTGGATCACGACTTATGGAAGAAATTCGTGAAAAACGCGGTCTGACCTATGGCATTTATTCAAATATTTCAGATACACGAAAAATTGATGCTTTAAGCATTTCAACATCCACAAATAATGACTCTGTTTTAGAGATGCTATCCGTCATCCGTTTTGAAATTGATCGTTTAAGAACTGAAGGCGTAACAAAAAAAGAACTGAAGGATGCTAAATCATATTTAACAGGCTCTATGCCCTTAGCGTTAAGCTCTACGGACAGAATTGCAGGCATGTTACTGTCCTTACAGATGCAAGATCTACCCATTAATTATTTGGATAGCTATAGCGAAAAAATAAAAGACGTATCGCAAAAGGATATTCTACGCGTTGCTGAACGTGTATTAAAATCGGAAGATATGACAACAATTCTGGTCGGAAAACCCCTAGATATCGACACAACACAAACAATTGCAACACTTCCCAATGTCGAATAACCCAACTCATACAAATGAATGGAATGCGTTAAAAAAGCATAGAGCAGACTTAACGGACTTTCAGTTAAATGATGCCTTCAAAAACGATCATGAGAGATTCAAAAAATTTTCGATACCATTTGAAGACGTTTTATTTGATTATTCCAAAAACCTCATAACACAAGATACCTGTGACCTTTTGATCAAACTCGCGAAAGCGCAAAATGTTGAAGAAAAACGTGACGCCATGTTTGCAGGAGAAGAAGTAAACGCTACTGAAACTCGTAGCGTTCTCCATACTGCTTTACGCGATCCAGAAGACAGACAAATTGAAATTGAAGACGAAGAAATTTTCCCGTTCATTCAAGGCGTTTTACAGCGCATTGTTTCATTTAAGAAAGATTTACAATCCGGTGCTTGGACGGGGCATACGGGCAAAGCTATCAAACAAATTGTCAATATTGGTATTGGTGGATCCCATTTAGGGCCAAATTTGGTGGTCGATGCTCTGTGGCCCTTCAATCAGGGATATTTCGATGTTCACTTTGTATCGAATATTGATGGCTCAGATATAATGAGAACCCTGTCTAAAATAGATCCTGAAACCACTTTATTTATTATCGCGTCTAAGTCTTTCACAACATTAGAGACCATGCAGAATGCTCGTTCTGCCAGAGAGTGGATGATTGAAAAATTGGGAAGCGAGAACTGTATTGCTCGTCATTTTGTTGCCGTTTCAACGAACGAGGCCCAAGTTCAAAAATTTGGAATTGATGCTCACAATATGTTTCCGTTTCGGGATTGGGTTGGTGGGCGCTACTCATTGTGGTCGTCTATCGGATTGCCGATTATTCTAGCGATTGGTTATGAGAACTTTAAAAAATTGCTAGATGGCGCGCATACCATCGATCAGCATTTTAAAACTGCGCCATTGAATCAAAATATCCCTGTTTTAATGGCTCTAATGGGGATTTGGTATCGCAATTTTTGGGATGCCGAATGTCATGCAGTTCTTCCCTATTCTGAAGATCTCAGTCTTTTGCCGTCTTACCTTCAGCAAGTTGATATGGAATCAAACGGTAAATCAACGGATCTAAACGATCAGGCCATCATACATTACGATACGGCACCTGTAGTTTTTGGAGAACCCGGAACAAACAATCAGCATGCCTTTTTTCAAATGCTACACCAAGGCACGTCTTTGATACCTTGTGATTTTATTGGTTTCGTTAATTCAAAACACAACTTAAAAGATCATCAGAAACACTTACTCAATAATATGCTAGCGCAATCGCAAGCACTCATGTGGGGGCGTTCACTACAAGAAGCTGATAATAATCCCCACCGGGTATTTTCAGGTAATAGGCCGTCTTCAACACTCATTTTTGATACGCTTGATCCCTATAATCTCGGTATACTGTTGGCTCTTTATGAACACAAAGTTTTTGTGCAGGGAGCAATATGGAATATCAATAGTTTCGACCAATTTGGTGTGGAACTGGGTAAAGACATGGCTAGGGCATTAGAAAATGGTGAAAATCTGGATATGGATAGCTCTACGCGTGGACTTCTGGATGCAATACATGCAAAATCCAAGGGATGAAGAATTATAAACCTGATCCGGATGCCCTGAAGCCGGTTACGCAAAATGAACTCGACTATGCCATTGAACAACATCAGAACTATCTGAATGGGAAACGCGGTGGTGCGCGTGCAAACCTGAAGTTTGTAGACCTGTCTAATCTGGATTTTAAAAAAGCTGATTTATCTCAAGCCGATTTCACCGGATCAAAAATGCATGGTGCCGATTTGTCAGAAGGAACATTTGTCGGTTCATGCTTTTTTGCATGCGATATGCGTACAGCTAATCTCGAACGTGCATCGTTTAAACGTGCAGATTTTAGGGGAGCACAGGTATCAGGAGCAAATCTAACCGGTGCAGATCTTGACCAAGCTGATTTACGCGAAGGGCGCATCATGCATAGCGTTGAAGAAGGGAAATTGGCGAGCAAGAACCGTAAAGGTGCAAGCGGTGATATAGAGAGCTGGAGCACGATTTTCACAGGCGCAAAACTATCTGACACAAATCTATCAGGTGTGAAAGCAAGTGCAGCTGATTTCTCCGATGCGGATTTAACAGGTGTTATTATTAATGATGCCGAACTGGATGGTGTGAATTTTGAAGGTGCCAATCTGACTGACACTGATTTTTCAGGCTCAACAATGAAAAATTCCAATCTTACAAATTCCGTTATGACTGGGATCAATCTGGAAGGTGCCATTCAGGATGGTATTAGAAAAGATGGTGCCTTAGACGAAGAAAATATGGGTGAAACGCTTGAGTATCTAAATGAAAAGATGGAAGAACTTTTGGAATCCCATACACAATGGATTGCAAGTGCAGGTAAAGATGGAGATCAACTGGATCTGAGCGGTATCGATATGCGCGAGGTTATCGACTTACGCAAATACCCACTCACTGCTATTAAAGCCGTTGCCGGAAACTTCCTGGGTCAAGATCTCAGAAATGCGAACATTCAAAGTGCTATGTTGGACCGTTCCGATTTTCGTGATTGTAATATGGCGGAAGCGGACATGCGGGGCTCTTCGTTTAAAAACTGCTTTATGTCGCGATCTAATTTATCCGGTGCAAAATTATCCGCCCTTTCATTCGGGAGTGGCGAAAATAAACGCTTAAAACGCACTGATCTAAGCGGATCACAATTGCGCTACGTGAACCTCCGTGGAGCAGATCTCCAGGATTGCATCTTATCAGGCGTTGATTTTTCAAATTCTGTTCTAGCAGAAGCCAATCTGGATCGTGCAGACCTTACTGGGGCAATTCTAGATGGCACTGACCTCACCGATACGTCTATGGAAGACGCTGTAACAGAAGCAACGAGCGGCTTGCATGACCGCTTATAAGCGCTAAAATGCCATAATGCAGATTCGTCATCTACCCGAAACGCTTGTGAACCAGATAGCAGCCGGCGAGGTCGTGGAACGCCCCGCTTCCGCGCTCAAGGAACTGGTTGAAAACAGCATTGATGCGAATGCTACCGCCATAGACATCGCCATCCGTAATGGCGGGAAATCCCTTATTTTGGTCAGCGATAACGGTATTGGCATGAGCCATGATGATTTATCGGCGGCCACAGATCGCCACGCAACCTCAAAGCTACCGGATGATGATTTGGTTCATATTCAACATTTGGGCTTTCGGGGAGAGGCCCTGCCCTCCATCGGCGCCGTTAGCAGATTGAAAATTGAAAGTCGTGCACAGAATTCCGATGAGTCTTGGGGTATTCAAGTCGAAGGCGGTAAAAAATCCGATCCATTTCCATCTGCGCGCAATGCTGGCACATCCGTTGAAATCAAGGATTTGTTTTATGCCACGCCGGCACGCTTAAAATTTATGAAATCCGATCGCGCGGAATACGCGGCTATCAAGGATACCATTCAGCGTATTGCCATGGCCAATCCACACATCGCATTCAAACTGACGCATGATGATAAAACAGTTTTGAATTTACAAGCCGAACAAGGTGATTTACTTGACCAACGGCGTGGACGTTTATCTGCAATATTGGGTAAAGATTTTGGTGAAAACTCCGTTCCCATTCTCGCAGAACGTGATTTTATATCCGTGACAGGGTACGCAGGGCTACCAACACTTGCACGCGGTACATCGCAATATCAATTCCTGTTTGTGAATGGCCGCCCTGTCAAAGATCGACTGTTATTGGGATGCGTTCGCGCAGCCTATCGGGATTTACTGCATGGCGACCGTCATCCCATGGTGGTTTTGTATCTGGAATGCAAACCGGAAGAAGTGGATGTGAATGTGCACCCCGCAAAATCAGAAGTCCGTTTTCGGGATGCAGGGCATGTGCGAGTCTTAATCATCAGCGCATTAAAACATGCCTTGGCGGAAGCAGGCATGCGCACATCGTCCACAATTTCAAATCAGGCATTAAGTGCCTTGAAGCCACAAAGTCCGAATATGCCGTCTTTGCCATTAAGCCGTGGTTATTCACCCTCGCACTATTCTAATTCAAACTTAGCAGAAAAGATTCATGAGCCCTACACGCCTATGCCTTCATCAGCACAACCACAAGCACGCTATGAAGAAGTAGAAGAGGAACAAACTCAAGATTACCCTTTAGGCGCAGCGCGTGCGCAAATCCATGAAAATTATATCGTGGCGCAAACTGAAGATGGCCTTGTGATTGTCGATCAGCATGCCGCGCATGAACGTTTGGTTTATGAACGCTTTAAAGCGCAGATTTCAGATGGCGAAATAGCATCTCAAGGCTTACTCACACCCGAAATCGTTGATTTGGATGACACGCAAGCTGCACGAATTCTGGAACAGGCAGATTTCCTGAAAACTTTAGGATTGGAAATCGAAGCGTTTGGCGCAGGCTCCATAGCCGTGAATACTGTTCCTGCGATCTTGTCTGATCGCCTCAATATTCAAAAACTGATTACAGAGCTGGCGGATGAGCTGAGCGAGCACAATACAGCTGACGGTCTTGAAAATAAAATAAATGATATGCTCTCGACCATGGCTTGCCACGGCTCAGTACGCTCCGGTCGTCGATTGAATGCCGATGAAATGAACGCACTCTTACGCCAGATGGAACAAACCCCTAATTCAGGCCATTGCAACCATGGTCGTCCGACTTATATTCAGCTAGATTTAAAAGACATCGAAAAACTTTT
>JBCCLQ010000016.1:0-15749 GCA_039026795.1 Pseudomonadota bacterium | reverse complement strand
GGGTGATTATATTTTACGTACTTATCGAATTGACTCCCCATAGCACTCAAATGCGAAACGAAGTCCACCAACTCGACAGGCTTTTTTGCATCGATCGTTACAATAAAGAAATCAGTATCTTCCATAATTTTGGAATATATACGATTTTTACAAAGTTAAAAGAAAATCTTAACTACTCTCTTGCTGTAACGCCCATTTGATTTGGGTGAAGTCTTCGGTCATTTGGGTGTAGATCACCAACTGTTTACTTTTGCGGGGGCGGATGCCTTCGCCGAGGTAAATGGAATTCTCAAGCCGTAATGTTCCGCCCGATACGGTAAAGCGCCAGCCGGGACCGTTTTTCACGCGCAATAAAGCTTCGCGATCTTCGTTCACCAAGCTCACTGGAATATCGGGATGCAGGTGAAAGCGCATCGCCAATGAGACAGGGCGCGAGAGACCGATTGCGCAATTCAGCGTTTCTTCACCGCGCAGGTCGTGCCCCTGCTCCGCCATAAAAATACGGCGGCGATGTGTAATTCCATTGAGTGGCACATACCCATCATGACAGGCATCGATCAGAACGCTGCCGTCCATATCCTCGCGCGTGGATTGCACAACACGCGGGCGACGCAGGAAGTGTCCATCCTCACCCACCTCGCACGCGTTGCGATCATCAATCGCGATTGCGTTATGTGCGGGTGTGAAGCGCAGAGCATTTTTCCAGTCTTCGGACGTTGGGTGCGTGCCGCAATTGGTGAGCACGCGTTCACGGCCATAGGAAAATTCAAAGGATAGCGGTGCGGCATGTGCCTTTTTATCGTAAGGGTATGCGGCCGGTTTGCCGGTATCCATCATCAAAAGTGCGCGGCCCATGGAGATACGTTCGTACCCCGTATGCGGCAAAGAGCTTAGGGTGCGGGCCTTTGAGCGCGCCTGTAGCAGGATGGCCTTCATGATGTCTTCATCGCCTTCTTGGCAGCCGTTAAAGAGCGCGAATTTGCGATCACCATGGCGGAAAAAGCGCAAAGCAGGCACAGCGCGATCCAGCGCATGCTGGATTTTTTCCTGCCCCGGATAGCCACCCGCTTGTAATGCAGTACGCAGATCGATGAGGATCTGAATGGCTTCCATCAAAGCCTGTGGCGAGCGGCTGACATGTCCGCCATCGCTTAAGATTTGTTTGTCGATTTCCTTGTCCATCAGATTGAGCGCTTGTTCGAGGCAGCTTTCGCGTCCTTCCAGCGCTAGGCCGGCATAGGCCAGCCCCTTAATCGCGTATAACAGGCCAAGCCCCGTGACAGAGCCCGTAATCGCGCGCACCAAGTGGCGCGTTTGGCGGGCGAGTGATTCGTGCAAGATAAATTGGAAGTCATCATCCGCGCTTTCGCCGAAGAAATCATAAAAGGTGATCCAGTTGGCGATGCGCGCGCCCAGAATATCGGCGCGCCAGCTGCGTTCATCCCAGACGGGGTATTCGTCAATCCAGCTTTGCACCATCGCGCGGGCGGCACGGCGGGCTTCGTTGCCGTTCAAAGCTTTGAGATCACGCAACCAGACATGGGAATGCAGATGTTCAAACCAGGTGGGTTCGATATCTTTGGGCTCCCAATCGGCGTTGTGAAGTTCCAAGCGGTCGCCTGAATATTCAAACGTGCCTGTTTCGATCAGCCATTTGCCACGTTCAGCCGAACCGGGCCAGAGATCTACCGGTGAGACCAGAATTTTATCAGGAACGCAGCCGCCCAAGGACCAGTTATAGAGCACGGTGTTGCAAGCCAGTGTACTCACCCGCTTTTGCAACTTTGTTTTCAATGTACGTGCCAGATTTAGCGGCATTATTTCCCTCGTATAGCTTTGATATTGGCGGCGTATTGGTCAGGTCCGCCTTTGAACGTCGCGGTTCCAGCCACCAAAACATTGGCACCAGCCTGTACGCATTGCTTGGCTGTTTCCGGATTCACGCCGCCGTCGATTTCCAGATCAATATCACGTCCCGTGGCATCGATGCGCGCGCGTACGTCTGCGATTTTATCGAGCAGCGGAATAAAGCTTTGTCCGCCAAAACCGGGGTTGACGGTCATAATCAAAATCAAATCCACCAAATCCATCGCGTGATCGAGTACGTCTGTCGGCGTGGCCGGATTGAGAACAAGTCCCGCTTTCTTACCCATCGCGCGAATGGATTGAAGCGTACGGTGATAATGCGGCCCGGCTTCAGGGTGGACGGAAATAATATCCGCGCCAGCCTCAGCAAAGGCTTCGATATACGGATCGGCAGGTGCGATCATCAGGTGGACATCAAAAGTTTTTTTCGTGTGCAGGCGTAGCGCCTTGACCACGTCAGGGCCGATTGTGATATTCGGCACAAAATGGCCATCCATCACATCAACATGGATGTAATCCGCGCCGGCAGCATCAATGCGGCGCACTTCCTCACCAAGGTTGGCAAAATCGGCAGACAATATCGACGGGGCGATACGAATTTTATGAGACATAGCAGTGTGGATCCAAAATAAGAGACGTGAAAAACGTTACATCTTTCATAATACAGCGATTTTATCCACAGGGCAAACAGGTTAACGACTTTAATTGACATAAGTGCTATATTTATTTATATAAGCAAAAATGCCAGGTAAACTAGCAAAACAAAGCATGCAAGGTGAATGGCGAGGCACCGATGGCGAAACGCGTGCGAAATCTGTTTTACACAAAATCTTTGATGATCTTGCAGTCCTCGACTCTCATCATAGGCTTTATTGTGAAGTTATTTTATTGCCTGCGTTAGCAAAAGAGGCGAAACCCGAAGACCGAAAGCATTATCAAAAAATTGTGCGGATTATTGACTGGATTTCCGGTGACTGCGATGACTGGGAAAAAGCAATGATGGACGAGGAAACGGTTCCCCAACATTGTCGCTGGGTTGGGAAATTTAATAAAGACGGTATCCCTCAGCGTTTGATCAATTTACAAACTGACCCAAAATTTTCACTGCATATGCTTAATGATTTAGCAGCGAAAGCCAATCATAAACGCAGACATGTAAACTATGGTTATGATCCAAATCGTCCTATGTGGGCCGGCACCAGAGTCATACATGATGATTTACCGGGAGACTTAATGTTTGTTCGTTGCACGAGCACGGCTGCCATTCGTTGGGATGCCGAAGCATTACGACATTGTGCCGCCAATACAGGGAAACCCTATCTTGCAGAGGCGTATAAATCTGATGACATGAATAACGGTATGTTTTCAGTGCGCACACGTGCGGGAACCCCTATTGTGACCATTCGTGTTTCGGACGGAAAAATCACTGATTGTGCAGGGGTACAAAATGCCCCTGTCTTACCAAAATATTTTCCTGCAGTTGAAGCATTGATGCAAAAATATCAGTGGCGGATTTGGTCTCCAAGTATAGGTTTTATTTTATGGCGGGGGCAATATCATTCTGTTTACAACATCCCAGAAGGATATGAGCATCACGGCACATTAGATATATCCTTTGCCAATCAGCCGATAACCTTTAATGGTATAAAAGCGCACACCCTCACTTGTAATGACAACCAATCACCGCATGCAATGCCGATTGATGGAATTGATGCCAAATATATACATAGAATTATTTCAAATCAGCCAGAAAATCCGGAACCAAGCCTTATAAGAAGACATGTATATACTGGTGTTATTGTAAAAGAATGTTTTTACCTTGATCATTTTGATGGCAACGGGTTTCATCGTGAAACCTACCCTGCTTCTATTGCTCGAGATGCCAAGACGGGTGAAGTCACACATTCAGGATGGTATTCGGCTACGAAGGCATTTGAACCTAGCAGAGCGCAAAAAGCTATCTTTAATTTACAAGAAGAGAAAAAAAGAAAAATTTGGCAAACAACAGGAGTATGGCCTGTAACATTAGACGATATCAAGAGACCTACGCCCACAAATGGTTTTTATGTGCCAAGAATTTAAAGTTTTTGAGCGGGGAGCACTCTTAAAGAGTTCCATCCAATTCCCACAAGAAGATTCGAGCTAGCATACTGATAGCTACCATCATGTCCGATCACACACCGTACCGGAGGCAAGAATTCCCCATAAGAGGAAATGCCTTTTACTTCGGCGCACAGCGTCCATTCTATGTGGGGCATAGGATCTTTGTATGGAACAACATCTTCATTGCCGATTGTGCGTGCACTTTCACCGAATGCTTTTCCCAATATCTCTTCCAAGACAACCAAACCGAATTGATCGGGCGCAATAAGCTTTATTGTCCAAACGTTGGTGTCTTGATCTTGTGTCGACATGAGCGGGACATTAGATAGAAAAATAATTATGTCAATAAAATTAGCTTTTTCTCAAACGCGCAATGAAAAAGCCGTCCATGCCGCCGCGCGCAGCCATGTGAAACGGCAGAATACGGGCGAAGCCGTGTTTGTCGATAGCGTCCTTTGCCCCGCCGATTTCACCGGAATTGATTGGATCAATCGTAAAATCGGCATTGTCGCTTAAGAACGCTTCGATCTGGTATTCGCTTTCCTCTTTTTGCAAGGAACAGGTGCAATAAATAAGCGTGCCGCCACTTTGGACGATTTGAGCAGCATTGCGCAAGAGCCGTGCCTGAATATCAATCAGGCGCATTTGATCGTTTTCCTCCTTCAAATGCAGAATATCAGGATGACGGCGAATCGTGCCCGTAGCGGTACATGGAGCATCCAATAGTACAAAATGAGAAGGCTCTTTGGGTTGCCAGATTGATCCATCACTGACGATTGTCTCAACCTGTGGGCTCAAACCCAGACGATCCAGATTTTCATGCACTTTTTTCATACGCGTGGCGGAGCGGTCCACGGCCGTGACATTGGCGCCCATAGCCGCGAGCTGCATGGTTTTTCCGCCCGGTGCGCAGCACATATCAATCACATGCTGCCCCCTGACATCCCCGAAAAGACGGGCGGGTAAGGCAGCCGATGCATCCTGTACCCACCAAGCACCCTGTTCAAAACCGCTCAAATTCTCAACACGGCCGCCGGCAGCGCGGCGGATGGTTGTGCCAGACAGCTTGCTGGCCTCAAGCGTTCCCGCCCAGATCATGGTTTCATCTTCGATTTTTACCGTGATATCCAGTGAAGCCTCAGACAATGACGCTCGAGCGATAGACAAAGCGGCATCCGCACCGTAATCCCGCATCCACTGGGAGTAGAGCCATGCAGGGATGTTCAACGATTCGTCTGTATCCTTAATCCATTCGCGTCCCTCTGCCGTCATACGGCGCATCACAGCGTTCACAAATCCGCGCTGTTTTTCACGCGCTAGACGCACGGTTGTATCTACAGCCGCATGATCAGGCACATCCATGAAAAATATTTGTGTAAGACCTATCCTCAAAACGTCGTGAAGCCTTTGAGGCTTGGGATACTCGCCCTGATCCATCGCTTTCAAAAGCACGGCATCAATCTGCCCCATACGGCGCAAGGTTGTAGCCGCCAGCATACGAGCAAAGCCGCGATCAAGGCCGCTTAAGGCATTATAGTCGGCATCGGATTTGATGACGTCATCGAGCGCTTTTTTACGCTGCAAAACCTCGTTCAAAAGATGCAACGCGATCAGCCGCGCCTGTAATCCATCATTTGCGGTATGGCTTGAACTAGGCTGATTGTCTGTCTGCACTTTTCTGGATAATGCCATCTTCGAGCTCGCACGAATACTCAATCAGTTGACGATACAGATCACGGATTATCTCCGGATCCATCCCTGCACCTTCAGCCCGCCGTGCGCATCGCTCTCTCACTTCATCGACACGGTCCTGAAGCACCGCATCAATCCCGTGTTCTGCCTTTAAATGTCCGACTTCTTGTATAATTTCAGTTCGTTTGACCAAAAGGTCCACGATCTGATCGTCCAGATCATCAATAGCAGCGCGATAGGGCTTTAAAATCTTCATATTAGATTTATATATAGAAGTATGACAGATCAAAAGCCAGATACAAATACGGAAAAAGGCAAAAAAGCCGACAGTAAAAAGCCGGAGCCTGAGATGGAAAAAGAAATCGGGGGACCGGAAGGCCCGGAGCCTACACGCTATGGCGACTGGGAAGTCGGCGGTAGGTGTACTGATTTTTAGGTTTTTAGGCGTATTTCGGAGGAGCGCTTAAAACTGCTCTGACAGGAATTGAGTGACTATCCAAACGCCTTTCTGCTCTAGCCCGAACCCTATCTTCTAATTCAAGCACGTCTCCACGAATAACATAGCCATACCCTCTGGCATCTGTGTCTCCCAATACAAAATCTTCATCCTTAACAGCTTCAAAATCTGTACTCGCCATATTCAACCTCCGCGTTGTTTGTTAAAAATTAATTACGCTGTAACTTTCGAAAAGAGTCAACGAATACAAAGATATGATACAGAGATTTGTTGCGATTCTATTTATGGTATTTGGGTTTATTCCTACGGCGCAGGCAGAAGGGCCTGTTGTTGTCGAGTTGTTTACATCACAATCCTGTTCGTCCTGCCCGCCTGCCGATAAAGTGTTGGCTGAGTTGGAAAGCCAAGACAATATTATCGCGCTATCCTGTCATGTCACCTATTGGAATCACCTGCATTGGGAGGATACGTTGTCGCAGAATTTTTGTTCGGAACGGCAACGTGATTACGCGCTATTAAAAGGTTTGCGTGGCCCCTACACCCCGCAAGTTGTTGTGAATGGTGGTGGTGAGACGGTCGGATCCCGCAAACGTGCTGTTCAAAATTTGGTAAAAAATGCACCTGCGATAGACAATATTGCGATCAAACCCGATGTCGGTGTTTTGGATATTGCCTTGCCGGATTTGCAAGACGGAGAGTATCAACTCACGTTATTCACTTACGGTAATGAACATACGCAAGCGATACCCAGCGGTGAAAATCGTGGACGCACCGTGACCTATACCAACCCCGTCACTGCGCGTGTGCGATTAGGTGCATGGAACGGTGATACGCAAATTCTGGAGTTTGATACAACCGGATATCAGCCTGAAGGCGGTTATGTTGTGATTGCACAAGATGCGCGTGGCATTATTCACGCAGCCGGACGTTTGAAATTATAAATCTAGTTCGATCATAACGGGAACGTGGTCGGAGGGTTTTTCCCAATCACGCGTTTCAGTCAAAATACTATGGCTTTTGAGTTTGGTTTTCAGCGGCTCCGTCACCCAGATATGATCGAGCCTGCGCCCGCGATTTGATTTTTTCCAATCGCGGTTTCTGTATGACCACCACGAATAACATTTTTCCTCTTCAGGAACAAAATGACGCACGGCATCACTCCACCCGATAGAGTTTTTCATCTTCTCCAGCCGTTCGCGCTCAGGCGGGGTGTGTGAGACAACTTTTTTCAGTTGTTTGGAGCTCCACACATAGTGTTCCAGCGGCGCAATGTTAAAGTCACCGAGCGTTACAACGGGGTTATCATTGGAATAGCGATCGGCGAACCAGCGCGTCATTTCATCCACGAAATCGAGCTTGTGCGCATATTTATCATTCACATCAGGATCGGGTTCATCACCGCCCGCAGGGATATAAAGATTGTGCAGATCAAAGTCCTTGAATTGTACGCCGATGTGGCGGCAATCTTCCCGTCCAACTCGGTTATGAATTTCCGTTTCCTTAAACGGAACTTTTGAAATCACACACACACCATTATAGCTTTTCATACCGTTGATATGAATATGGTTGTAACCAAGCGCTTTGAAATTATCCTGCGGAAAATGTTCGTCGGGTGTTTTTGTTTCCTGCAAACAGATGATATCAGGACCATAGTCCTGCATCACTTTCAACACACTCTGTTCCCGCAAACGCACAGAGTTGATATTCCATGTCATGATTTTCATGATTAAAACGGGAGCTGCATGCCAGCGGGAAGGCCAAGGTCACCCATCATTTTCTGAGTTTCATCAGCCAATTTCTGGTCAGCCTTAGCCTTTGCGTCATTCATCGCCGCTTTGATGAGGTCTTCGGTCACTTCCTTTTCACTGGCCACCAGAATAGAGGGATCGAGGTCCAGCGCGCGGACATCGCCCTTACATGTCATGCGAACTTTCACAAGGCCGCCGCCGGATTGCCCTTCGACTTCAATCTCACCGAGTTTTTCCTGCATCTCGGCCATTTTATCCTGCATTTCTTTGGCCTGCTGCATCATTTTCTGTATATTCATATCTAGTTATTCCCATTTATTCCCTGACTGCGTTGCTTCTCTCCTCACGTAGAAAAACCTACGCTTCGTCGTTCGCGCCTAGTCAGGAAATAAAGCGGAACAACTATATTCATACGAACGGCTATTTATCTTCCACAGCAGTTAGTTTTGCATCGGGGAAAATTTCGAGGACGGATTTCACAAGCGGATCGGCAAGTGCGTCATCAAAGCGTTTTTGTTCTTCAGCCTTTGCCTGTTCCGCCAAAGTCGGTGCGCCCGGCTGCCCGGAGACAGAGACCATCCAGCGATCCCCCGTTTTTTGTTTGAGCACACGCCCCAAATTTTGAGAGAGATCATTCGGTGCTTCGGGTGCAATGCGGATTTCCAAATGCCCTTTTTTCAGTTCCACCAGATGCACGTAATTATAGACCTGTGAAGCCAGTATCATTTCCTTATACGATTCCAAAACAGCCACAACATCACTTAACGTTTCGACTGCTTTGGGCGCTTCAGGTTCGGCTTCAACCTCGACAGCCAATGCGGCCGACGCTCCACCGGTTTGAACAGTTGCATTTGCAGGCACACCCGACGGTACAGCGCCAGTCGTAACGGCGGCCGTTTGCGGATTATCTTTCAGTTTTTTCACGAGCCCTGCCGGGTCAGGCAATTCAGCAGCATAGATCAAGCGGATGATAATCATCTCCGCCGCCTTGCGCGGGTTTGGGGCGTTGTTTACTTCGCCGATACCTTTGAGCAAAATCTGCCACGCGCGCCCCAATGACGGCATAGAGAGTTTCGCCGATAAATCCGCCGTGCGTTGCAGTTCGTCCGCAGGCATAGTTTTATCACCATCGCGCAATTTCGGTGCGGCCTTGAATTTCGTCAACACATGGACAAAATCGAGCATGTCTTCAATCAGTACAGAGGGATCAACGCCTGCATTATAAAGATCACCGCAAATATTCAGCGCATCATCGGGTTTGCCTTCAAGGCTGCGTTCCAATAAGTCCAGAACACGGGCGCGATCAGCCAACCCAAGCATGCCTTTCACCTGCTCTGCCGTGACATTAGCATCGCTCATGGAAATGGCCTGATCGAGTAGAGACAAACCATCGCGCACAGACCCGTCGGCCGCGCGGGAGATGAGCGAAAGCGCGTCGTCTTCAGCCTTTACGTTTTCTTTTTCACAGATCGAGCCGTAATAGTCCGCGAGTGTCGGACCATCAATGCGGCGTAGATCAAAACGCTGACACCGAGATAACACTGTGACAGGCACTTTACGAATTTCGGTGGTCGCGAAAATAAATTTTACATGCTCGGGTGGTTCTTCCAGCGTCTTCAGCAGCGCATTGAACGCTGCCTTGGAAAGCATATGTACCTCGTCAATGATGTACACTTTATAACGCGCGGAGGTGGGTGCGTAGCGAACGCCATCGAGAATTTCACGGATATCGTCGACCCCTGTACGGGATGCCGCATCCATTTCCATGACATCGGGGTGACGATCCTCGGCAATCGCTTTACAAATCTCGCAATCATCGGTCGGACCCGTTGTCGGGCCAGCAGAGCCATCCGCACCTGTATAATTGAGTGCCTTCGCGA
The DNA here is from genome assembly GCA_039026795.1 of Pseudomonadota bacterium. Classification (GTDB taxonomy): domain Bacteria; phylum Pseudomonadota; class Alphaproteobacteria; order Micavibrionales; family Micavibrionaceae; genus JAUHXT01. Next base: position 6,003 of record JBCCLQ010000016.1, on the reverse strand, counting down.
TAATCCGCGCAGTTGTAGTTTTACCCGTTCCACGAATACCAGTGAGCATGAAAGCGTGTGCGATGCGCCCTGATTCAATCGCATTGGTAAGCGTACGCACCAGCGCGTTCTGACCAATCAGTTCATCGAAATTTTGCGGACGATATTTTCGGGCCAAAACCCGATATGGAGCCTGTTTTTCTGACATATTCTATATGTAGGACGATTCAGGATTATGGGCAAGGGGCTTGCCCGGCGTAGCATGAGAAAAACCCGTCTTCGCTTAAAGGCTTCGCCGGGCCAGCTTCTCGCTAAATTCGCTACGCTTATTAAGCTGCGAAGCCGGGTGGAAGGCCGAACGACCCGAAGAATCTTGTTACGGCTGCTGCCTTTCGGCCCTGACCGGGTTGGCAAGGGTTTCGCCCGCCGACCTTCCGAACACGGTTATAGTGATTTTTGCGAGAAAATCAATGCAAGCTTAATCGAAATCCGCTTGAAATGAGGATAGGAAGAGATTAATCATTTCGTCCAAAGCCACATTAACTAAGTGATAGAGCAGTGCTTTCGTAAAGCAAAGGTCGGGTGTTCAAATCACCCATGCGGCACCATTCGATTTAAGCAGCGGATTAGATTAATTACAAATACCGTAGCCAAGCTTTTTGTATCGCCATGCGGCGAAATGTTTGTAAAAAAACTGAGCTATATGGCGGATAAACGGAAGGTTGATCAAAGCAGCCAAAACCTTCCATCGCTTTAGCTCCTTCCAAATAACGATAAAGGCGTCTACGCCGATATGCATTATGCCATTAACAGTATAAGCATGGAGGGCTTTTAAGCCCTGCTCTTGTGTGAAACCTAGACTTTTAAAACGCTCCATGTCTTGCGTAATATCAATCCAGACAAAAATATCGGATGGCGCTATGGCTTTATAATGGTTGATCTCATGGGCGCATAAGCTACATGCACCATCATAAAAAACTTCAATTTTATGTGTTTGATTGCCCTGTTTAACACTCATAGAAATAATATATAACTGACTGTGAGATTATTAAGCTTTTTCATCGTTTTTATTTTTTTGATACCAAACGCATTTGCCCAAGAGGCAATGTTTAGGTGTAGGAGAAGAAACCAATATGTGCGCAAAAGTAGATGACAAAAATGTTTTGGGCGGCGATTTGCAAATGTGCTGCAACGATCCAGTCACCGGATTTTACCGAAATGGGTTTTGCCAAACAGGCATGCAAGATGTGTGCACACACGTTGCCTGCGCGATCGTGACGGAAGAGTTTTTGGAATTTTCAAAATCGCAGGGTAATGATTTAATCACATCACGGCCAGAATATGATTTTCCCGGCTTAAAGCCCGGAGATAAATGGTGTCTATGCGCAGCACGCTGGACAGAAGCACTGGAAGCTGGCGTGGCCCCACCTCTCGTTTTAGAAGCGAGCCACGAAAAAATGCTGGAATACGCCGAAATTGAAGTTTTAAAAAAGTACGCTGAATAAATCGTATATTTTAAGCAGCGGATTTGGATGATTGGCCGCCGTAGCGGTTTTTAACGTAAGTTTCGACCAGCCCTTGGAATTCTTCGGCGATTTTATCACCGCGTAGAGTGTGTGCCTTTTTCCCGTCAATAAAGACCGGCGCAACGGGGCTTTCACCCGTACCCGGTAAGCTGATCCCAATATCGGCGTGTTTACTTTCACCCGGACCGTTCACAATGCAGCCCATCACAGCGACATTCATCGATTCAACACCAGGGTAATCCCGGCTCCAGATCGGCATTTGCTCGCTCAAGTAAGACTGGATGTTTTCGGCCAGTTCCTGGAAATATGTGCTGGTGGTGCGACCACAGCCCGGGCATGCGCTAACCTGTGGTGTAAAAGAACGCAAGCCCATCACTTGCAGGATTTCCTGACAGACTTTGACTTCTGTTGTACGCGGCTCGTTCGGGCGTGGCGTTAGGGACGCGCGGATCGTGTCACCAATTCCTTCTTGTAACAAAATACCTTCACCGATTGCCGTTGCAACGATACCTTTAGAGCCCATTCCTGCTTCGGTCAAGCCCAAGTGCAAACAATAATTCGAACGTTTGGCAAGTTCGCGATAAACAGCAATCAAATCCTGAACACGACTAACCTTCGCCGACAAAATAATTTGATCGGGGCGCAGGCCGATATTTTCTGCCTTTTCCGCACTTATTAAACAGGATTGAATAAGAGCTTCACGCATGACGGTGCCCGCATCTTTCGGTTTATCTAGTTTCGCGTTTTCGTCCATGAGTTTGGTCGAGAGATCCTGATCAAGGCTGCCCCAGTTCACGCCAATGCGCACAGCCTTGTTATATTCGATCGCTTTTTCGATCATGATTTCGTATTGCTTATCGCGTTTTTGACCAAAGCCAACATTACCCGGATTGATGCGGTATTTATCGAGTGCTTCACACAGATCAGGATATTCGCTCAAAAGTGTATGACCGTTATAATGAAAACATCCGGCCAGAGGGACATCGAGGCCTTCTTTTAACAAACGCTCTTTGATTTTGGAAACGGCCTGAGCGGCTTCATCATTATTGACTGTCACACGCACAATCTCAGAGCCTGCCAAAAACAGTTCTTTGACCTGTTGATGTGTTTTTTCAACATCCGCTGTATCGGTATTGGTCATGGACTGCACAACAACAGGCGCTTCGCCGCCCATCGTTACGTTTCCCACCTTAACCACGTGGGTTTTGTGCCTTTTTATGTCTGCCAGATCGACCATAGTCGCAGGAATATAACCATTTTTAGGGAAAAGTCAAAAATTCGGACAGAATTTAAGAAACGAGAATTTGGCTGTTCGCATAAAGCGTAGCAACATCCAAATCAGATTGCCCGCGTAATTCAGCGATATCAACGAAGCCCCCGGCGCCTGTACCGTCAACATCAACACCAAGAACCTGATGATCGCCTGATGTCGTTAAGCGGACATAATCCGTTATCGCACCGGATGAGAACGTTATGATATCTGAAAGGTCTAGAACATCACCATCGCTTTCGGTGAAGTTATGAATGACATCTTCATCAGTCGTATTATCAAACACAAAGGTATCAATACCATTATCACCGTAAAGTTCATCAACACCTGTGCCACCGCCTAGCGTATTGGCTTCGCCAGTGCCTTCATGAATAACGATATTGCGGAAAAATGCATTTCCATTTGTACCATTAGATGGAGAATTTCCATCATCATCATTGACTAGAGTGAGCCGTGTTGCAGTCCCAGTATAAAAATTCCCTACGTCAATTGTATAGTGTGTCCAATTACCGGAACCGTCATAGTTGTTAAAATCCTGAATACCCCAGTTTGTTTGTGTTCCAAACAATTGGAAGGTCAAGTTAGATGAAATATTGTCATCCGTATCAAAACCTATACCGGAAATTTCTGCTTCAATTGTTGCTCTAAAATCAAATTCAATAACTGTATTTGCCGTGATTGTGTATGTACCCAAAATTTGTTTCCAGCTATTTCCTTCAAAATTGACACCAACATCATCATCGAGATAATTAACAGTTCCACCTCCGTCCTGTCCTGCTCCGTAAGTGACAAGTGTTGTTGAATTCACATCAATATCAATCGCGTTTCCACCGCGGATAATGTCAGCACCTACGCCACCCGACAGCGTATCATTGCCCGTGCCGCCATTGAGTGTGTCGTTTCCATCACCACCAAAGAGAAGATCACTATCGGCATCACCGTTTAGAATATCGTCACCACCCCAGCCATAAAGCCAGTCGTTGCCGCTGCCGCCATTGATGGTGTCAATCGCGTTATCGTCAGAGAACAGTCCGCCCTCCCATTCAATCACGTAATCAAAGTTGTCTGAGTTGGCGCGGTCAGTCCACTCACCACTTGTCTGTTGCAAGCGGACAAAAGCGTTTGTTGCGTTCGGTTCACCTGCCTGCCAATTTTCATACATATTGTTGGTTATGCTGCCGCCACTTTGGCCAGACCAGAATTGTATGCCTGCCTCTGCTCCAGAATTCCAAGTCCAGACTTGTCCGGATCCTGCATCAGAACCAGACGTCCAGACAGACTCTCCAGCATCCAGTAAGCTTTGAACAAAGTCATTTTCAGCCTGAGAGGTTACGGTGACCAAATGTCCATTAACGCCGCTTAGAGTTGCAGCATTCGCATTTGTATTTGCCGTGGACCAAGTCGTATTTGTATTCACATACTGATAAAAACTTCCTGTTGCTTCTGAATAGACTACGCCCGAGTTCGCCGCCAAAATTGCGGCAATCGCATCGCCGTCCAGACCATGGCCGTGAAGAATATCAGCGTCATTACCGCCTGTAATCGTATCTGCACCGCTTCCACCGACTATCGTATCGGTTCCATCATCACCGTTCAGAGTATCGCCGTCATCACCGCCGTGAATCGTATCGTTATCATTTTGACCGTTGATCGTATCAATGCCATCACCACCCCAGATTTCGTCATCACCATCCTCGCCATCGATTGTATCGTTACCAGTTCCACCGAAGATTTGATCATTGCCTGTTCCACCGTCGATTTCATCATCATCACCGCCGCCATCAATATTATCCGCATCCGCGCCACCGAAAATCGTGTCTGCATCATCACCGCCGGAAATATTATCCGTGCCATCATCACCGTAAATTGTATCTTCGCCGTTACCGCCAATAAGGAAATCGTTACCGCCCTCACCGAGGAGAATGTCATTGTCGTTACCACCAATCAGACCATCATTGCCCGCGCCCCCGTTCAAAAGATCATCACCGTTACCACCAATCAGACGATCATCATCCGCACCACCGTAAAGCAAATCATCACCGTCATTACCGAAAAGCATGTCATTTCCTGCCTCGCCGATAATGATATCGTTACCGCCCTCACCGAAAATCCGGTCAACGCCGGAACCACCGATAATAGCATCATCAGCATCCAGCCCACGGACACGGTCATCACCGGCACCTGCGTCAATGACATCGCCATTTACATCATTACCACCGTTCAGGTTATCTGCACCGCCTGTTCCATTCACCGTTGGCGTTCCCAGATCACCGCTGGTCGGTTCAGTACGCCCATAGAGATAGTTCACGCCGGTTACATTGCTTGTTCCGCCTTGCACCAACAGCATACTGGACAGATTGGAATCAACTGTTTGCCCATTCACACGCGCCGTATTGATTGTGATGGTGTCTCCGAGATCTCCCGAACCGGAATTAAATCGAAACTGAACGGAGGACGGAAAACTGCCTGTGTAATCAAGATTGAACGTATACGTGGAAGCAGACGTTGTTACGGACGTGGACGACATCACAACACCACCGACCAGAATCTCCAGCAATGGAGCATTTCCACCGGTAAAACTTCCTAAAGCTTCTATTTCTAAACGAAAGGTGCTCAAATTCGAAATCCCACTTGTCCGCTTTAACCCAAATCCCGATAGACGGGAAAACTCAGCTTTATTATCCCAAAAAATGGTTACGATTGTATTAAGTTGAAGCTTAATAAATTCAATAAAAACAGTATGTTAGTGATAAAAATCTGCTAAAATATAGGTATTATAGAAAGTGCCATCAATCTAGCCTCTTGATCGCATTTCGCGGTAATGGTCTGATCATTTCAACAAACAAACAAAAGCCATGGTTCATAATCAATTTTTACTACTAAAAGACCGACGGTTCGCACCGCTTTTTGTGACCCAGTTTTTGGGGGCGTTTCATGATAATTTATTCAAAAATGCGTTGGTGGTTTTGATCCTGTATGGCCTTGCCAGTTCACGACCCGATAACCCGGAATTACTTGTGACCTTGGCAGCCGGGTTATTCATTTTGCCGTTTGTTTTATTTTCTGCGCTAGGCGGGCAGTTGGCCGATAAATATCCCAAAGAGCACATCATTCAAAACGTCAAAATCGTAGAAATCGGAATTGCGATTGTCGGTTTTTATGCGCTGTATAGCGGATCAATCATAGTATCGTTTTTGGTGTTGTTTGCATTAGGTGCGCAATCAGCAT
>JBCCLQ010000015.1:0-16096 GCA_039026795.1 Pseudomonadota bacterium | reverse complement strand
GTAAAAGACATTACGAAATATATTGTTGTTGGTTTGTTATAGTGATGTGTGGGGATACACGCCTGTAACAAGACATAGCGCAAACGGCAGGATATGCAGGTGGGCGTTTATGTGACTAGCTAACATAGAAAATCGTCAGTGCGTGCGCGCCTGGCGTTTTTTTGTTTTTGGCATATGCTTTATGCCTGAGAACGGTTTTGAATGAGATCATCGACAACTTCAGGTTCGGCGAGTGTTGAGGTGTCGCCCAGATTATCCAGTTCATTTGCCGCTATTTTGCGCAAGATACGGCGCATGATTTTTCCCGATCGAGTTTTCGGCAAGGCCGGCGCCCACTGAATAACGTCAGGAGATGCGATAGGCCCGATAATTTCACGTACCTTTGCTACGATTTCAGCTCTGGTGTTATCGTTGGCTTCAAACCCTTCGACCAGAGTGACATAGGCATAAATCCCCTGGCCTTTAATATCATGCGGGAAGCCGACAACGGCCGCTTCGGCCACACCGCTATGTTCGTCAATAGCACTTTCGATTTCAGCCGTACCCAAACGGTGACCCGATACGTTTAGCACATCATCCACGCGGCCTGTGATCCAATAATATCCGTCTGCATCACGGCGTGCGCCATCACCCGTAAAGTACTTGCCGGGGAAGGTTGCAAAATATGTTTGAATGAAGCGGTCATGATCGCCATAGAGCGTGCGCATTTGCCCCGGCCATGAATCGAGTAGCACGAAGTTGCCTTCCGCTTCGCCATCCAGAATATTACCCTCGCCATCAACAATAGCAGGGCGTGCACCGAAGAACGGCCAGCAGGCGGAACCCGGTTTTGTATCGGTTGCACCGGGTAGTGGTGTGATGACATGGCCACCAGTTTCGGTTTGCCACCACGTATCGACAATCGGGCACCGTTTGTCACCGACAACATCATTATACCAATGCCAGGCTTCGGCATTGATGGGTTCGCCGACCGTGCCGAGGATGCGCAAGGAGTTGCGGTTTGTCTTCGTGACGAAATCATCACCTGCTTTAATAAGCGCGCGGATCGCCGTTGGTGCGGTATAAAAAATATTCACATTGTGTTTGTCGACCACTTGCCAGAACCGTGAGAAGTCCGGGTAATTTGGAACACCTTCGAATAGTAATGTGGTTGCACCATTTGCAAGGGGGCCATAGACGATATAGGAGTGCCCGGTCACCCAACCAACATCGGCCGTGCACCAGTAAATTTCATCTGGTTTGTAATCGAACACATATTCATGCGTCATACTGGCATATACCATGTATCCACCAGTGGTGTGCAAAACACCTTTCGGTTTTCCGGTAGAGCCGGAGGTGTAGAGAATGAAAAGTGGATCTTCAGCATTCATTTCCTCACACGGACATTCGGGGGATTGGTCATCAACAAAGTCATGCCACCACAAATCACGACCTTCAGCCCAACCAATATCTCCACCTGTGTGTTGAAGCACAAAAACGGTGTCGACGTTTGGACAGTTTTCGAGTGCTTTATCAGTGTTGGCTTTGAGCGGCACTTTTTTGGGGCCGCGTTTTCCTTCATCAGCCGTGATGACCACTTTCGCTTCGCAGTCCTGAATACGGCTGGCCAAGGCATCGGGGGAAAAACCACCGAAGACAACAGAGTGTACAGCGCCGATCCGCGCGCAGGCGAGCATGGCAATCACGGCTTCAATCACCATGGGCATATAGATAATGACGCGGTCACCTTTTTTCACATCACGGGCTTTGAGTGCATTAGCCATCCGGGCGATATCATCACGCAATTGACGATAGGTGAGGGTGCGATCTTCATCCGGCTCGTTCCCCTCCCAGATCAAGGCGATATCGTTTTCTTTTTCGGGTAAGTGTCGATCAACGCAATTGTGACAGGCATTCAGGATACCGTCCTCGTACCATTTGATGGAAACGATACCCGTAAAATCTGTGTGTTTGATTTTGGACGGCTTTTTGAACCAGTCGAGCCGTTCGGCCATATCCGTCCAGAATCCGTTCGGATCATCAAGGGAGTGTTGATACATCTCTTCATATTTAGCCTTATCAATATGGGCATTTTGAGCGAGTTCGGCAGGGGGTGAGAAGCTGTCTGTCATCACATAAACCTTTGATATCAATGAATTTATCAGATGATAGCATAAAAACTTAAGGAATCCGAGGGCGTTGGAGAAGAAGGTATTATTTACATAAGAATTATTTTCTTGCTTTTTTGCATAAAAGGCGTATAAACAAACTCGATCAAACAATTGGTAGGACGATATGAGAGCAGCTTTTGGAAGAACAACGAGAAAGTTAACTTTAGCGCTAGGACTTGCTGCAGCTGCGCCTATGTTGTCTGGTTGCGTGTCTTATGAGGAGACAGAACGCCCCCGTGTTGTGACGGCTCCTAGCGGTCCTTTATCAGGCGGTCCAATTGTTAGATATAGCGGACCCGACAACAGCAGATGTCATATTTACTTTGAGGGTAGATACCGCCCTTGCCCCTGGTAATACAATTATAAATTAACAATAGGACGAACGGAGAGAGAAGATGGGTGATATAGCTTCCAACATTATGAAAGTTTACGAACGCGGTTTAGGTATTGCGCAAAATACCGTACGTTTTGTAAGTGATAATGCGTGTAAAATTTTACTTTTGGGTTCATTATCTGCTTTAGTAGCTTGTGGCACCGCCGGTGATAATAATGGTGAGAGATTTGATACTGACCGTGATGGTCGTTTAAATACCTTATCAGAACAGATTGCAACGCCCAGTATAGAATTCGATACGTCAAGAACGCCTCCGGCACCGAACCGTTCACTGACGATTCAATATAATGATCAGGGTTTTAATGCCGCAGTAGCAGCGGGTTTCAGATCTGATCGCATTCAATATTTTACATCTATTGCGAACAGTGATGTTGTTTTCTGTAATCAAAAAGACCATACGCCAACTTTATATACAGGTGTTTTTGGAGGTTCCTTCTTTGGTGCTTCTGATGAAGGTAAAGTAGAACTAGCGTTTCAACATGAGCCTGATTGGGGCAGTTATGCCGGTGTTTTGGCTATTCCAAATAAGCCTGGCGTATGTATTCGGGTTGCAAGGGTTCGTCATCTTCGTCCTTAGCACTAGCTATTTTTCTTCTTTTTTAATCTTGCGGAATGTAATGATTGCTACACCTGCAATGGTGAGTCCGCCGCCGAGTAAAATTGGTACAGTCAGCGCTTCACCAAAAACCAGCATTCCAATGATGACTCCAAAAACAGGGATAAGCAGCGTCCATGGGATGACTTGGCTCATCGGGTTTTGTACCATTAATCGCTGCCAGAGTATGTGGCTGAACGCGATGATCACAACCTGATAAAAAATGACAGGCGCTAGTATCGCCCAGTTAATTTGATCAGTTTGCGTCAGCCATTCCGTACCCTCAAACATAAAGCTTGATAGCGCAATAAACGGTGCGATCGGTAGGCTCATCAATCCAATATAAGTCGGGGCGTGTACATGATCGATTTTCTTCATCATGACATATGTGAGTGCGATAAAGAGTGCGGACAATAGGCCGTAAATATATCCGATCCATGGTCCGTATAATTCCGGCCCACCGACAAGAATACCGATACCGACAAGGCCGAGGGCAATTCCTGTCCATGTGCGCCAGCCGATATGTTCTTTAAATACAAACCAGCCGATCAGCGTGGCCAAAACAATATTGGATTGCAGGATGATAGACATGAGACCGGCGGGCATCATTTGGAGGCCGACATATAAAAAGCCCTGGTGCAGTAAACCCATGAGCAGGCCAATGCTGGCGATCATGGCTGCTTTTTTCAGGCCCGGCCATTTGATGAAAGGCACGAATATTAGACCTGTCAAAATAAAGCGCACAGACAAAAGAGCGAGCGGCGGAAGTTCCGCCACGCCCAGCTTTATCACAATGAAATTCGCCCCCCACAGAAAGCTGACGAGGAGGGCGAGTAAAGAGGCCTTATAGTGCATTGTTCTTTAGAGCCCGCCCATCTTACAAATGAGTTTCCATTCCTTATCCGTGACCGGAGAGACGGACAGACGCATTTGTTTAACCAGCGCCATTTCGGAAAGTTCGGGTGTCGCCTTAATCGTTTTGAGCGTGACAGGTTCGGGCATCGGATCCAGTGCCTTGAAATCCACCATACCAAAGCGTCCTTTTGGGTCGGTATGATCCGGGTAGTACTCTTTCACCACTTCTAATGTGCCAACAATTTCGAGCCCTTCATTAGAGTGATAGAAAAAAGACTTATCGCCAATTTTCATGGCCTTCATGTTGTTGGAAGCTTGGTAATTGCGTACACCATCCCAATGCTCCACGCCTTTTTTGACGTGATCATCCCATGACCATTTATAGGGTTCTGATTTCACGAGCCAATACGCCATTTATGCAGCTTCCTTTTTCACAGGGCGTTCCATGAGTTTTTCGATGATAGCATCGACATCTTCACCTTCATTCACACAAGCGTGAACGGCAGCGGCAATCGGCATTTCAACGGCGTGATTACGTGCCATGACTTCTAACGCTTTGGCTGTATGCACGCCTTCGGTGACGGACAGTCGATCCGCCAGAATTTCTTTTGTGTCCTTACCTTCACCCAGCGCCACACCGAGTGAGAAATTACGTGATTGCATGGACGAGCAGGTGAGGATCATGTCGCCGACACCGCACATACCCATCAATGTTTCTTTCTTTGCACCCATGGCGGATGCAAGGCGTGACATTTCAGCCAAGCCGCGTGTAACCAGCGCAGCGCGAGCGCTTTCACCCAGGCCTTTGCCATGAAGAACGCCGCAGGCGATTGCGATCACGTTTTTCACGGCACCGCCGATTTGTGCACCGAGGACGTCTTCGGTCAGATAGGTGCGTAAGATTTTATTGTTCAGTGCTTCAACTATTTCCGCACCAACATCTTTATCAGCACAGGCGATTGTAACGGCGCTAGGCAGGCCAACTGCAATTTCAGATGCGAAAGTCGGGCCGGTTAGAATGGCATATGTCGCACCGGGTACAACTTCATCCATGACTTCGGAGAGCAGATAGCCGCTTTCAATCTCAACGCCCTTTGCGCAAATGATACAGGGCTTGCCTTCCGCAATATCTGCTTTCAAAGATTGCAGAGTTGCACGAATATGTTGAGCAGGTGTGCAGAGTAAAAGTGCATCGCTTTCCGCTGCTTCTGTCAAGCTATCCGTTGCTTTGATGTTTTTATTGAGCTTGACGCCTGCCAAGTATAATTCATTTTCATTTTTTTCGTTTACGGACGATACGACTTCGGGTTCACGTGCCCATATCATGACATCGCGTCCGGCATTTGCCAAAACTTGTGCCAATGCTGTTCCCCAGGCGCCGCCGCCGATAATTGAAATTTTCTGCATGAAATGAAAACCCTTTATTGTTTCGTTGTTCAGGCTTTTACGCCTGCGCCTATTTTGGCTTCTGCGTTTGGATCAAGCGGCCAGCGAGGCCGTGCCGCAACATCCAGATCGTTTGTTAAACCTAATCTCAGGCGTTCTACACCCGTCCACGCAATCATAGCACCGTTATCGGAGCATAAATTGAGCGGCGGTGCAATAAAGCGCATATTTTGGGCGTCCGTCAAGTCTTGAAGACCTTTACGTAAGACAGTGTTTGCGGCCACACCGCCGGCCACAACGAGCGTGGGATTCTCAGGGCTATAGTCGTTCAAAAACCGCTCAATCGCGCGTTTACAGCGATCCTGGACAACCTCAGCGACCGTCATTTGGAAAGCATAAGCGAGAGCTGCGATATCGGCGCGGTTCAGGGTCTCTCCCCCCATTCCATCAATGTGTTGGCGTACTGCGGTTTTGAGGCCGGAGAAAGAAAAATCTAGCTCACTGCGCCCTTTCATGGGTGATGGGAGGTCATAGCGTTCTATGGCTGCCTGATGATCCGTGCATTCTAGCGCCAGTTTTTCCAAATTGGGGCCGCCCGGGTAGGGTAAACCCATCAATTTGGCCGATTTATCGAAGCATTCGCCCAGAGCATCATCCAATGTTGTGCCCCAGCGTTTATACTGGCCAACACCTTCGACGACCAGAATCTGTGTGTGACCGCCGGATACAAGCAAAAGCAGGTAGGGAAACTCCAAATTATCGGTCAGGCGGGGGGTGAGCGCATGCGCTTCCAGGTGATTAATTGCCATAAAGGGTAGGTTTTTGGATGCGGCAATCGCCTTGCCTGCCATCATACCGACCATAACCCCACCGATTAGTCCAGGGCCGCAGGTCGCAGCCACACCATACAAGTCCTCAAAACGTATTTTGGCCTCGGATATTGCGGCTTTCAGCAGGGTGTCGAGGTGATCCAGATGCGCGCGCGCGGCAATCTCCGGCACCACACCGCCGAAAGCTTCATGCTCTTTCAGCTGGCTTAAGACGAGGTTCGCGTGGATGGTTTTGTCATCATCCACAATCGCCACACCCGTTTCGTCGCAAGAGGTTTCTATACCCAATACTAGCATGCTTGCGTTTTAGACCAAATGAGTATCAAGGCACAAGTGGATACGTGCGTATCTTCTATGGAGTTTGAGAATATTGTGAGCTACAACGTCCTTCATGATTGAAAAATTAAAAATCGGGACGCGGGGTTCGCCGCTGGCGCTGAAGCAAACGGAAATGGTGATCGAGGCGTTGAAGGTCGATCATCCTGATATCGAATTCGAAACAATTGTTATCAAAACGTCCGGAGACTGGAAACCCGAGGATGGCGAGACGCCTTTGCCCGAAGATGAAGGCGGCAAGGGACAGTTCGCCAAGGAAATTGAAGTTGCATTGGAAGCAGGCGTAATTGATTGCGGTGTGCATTCAGCCAAGGATATGCCCGCCTTTTTACCCGATGGATTGCAGATGGAACATTATTTGCCACGCAGTGATCCACGCGATGCGGTGCTGTGTGATGCATGCACATCCATTGCCGATATACATGAAGGCGCGATTGTCGGGACTTGTAGCCCGAGGCGGTCAGCCATTATTCTGCATCGTCGTCCGGATTTGAAAATCGTGCCGATGCGCGGGAATGTGCATACGCGGATTATGAAGCTGTGTAGCGGTAAGGTTGATGTGACTTTGCTGGCCATGGCGGGCTTAGAGCGTTTGGGATTGGATCAGGGTACCGAGCACGGGAATGTAAATGCCATTCCACCCGAGGTGATGTTACCGGCGTGCGGTCAGGGCGCTGTCGGGATTGAAATCAAACAATCGCGTAATGATTTAAAAGCGCTATTCGATGGGATCAATTGTGCAGATACGTCACAATGTGTGAGTGCGGAGCGAGCGGTTTTAAAAATTCTCAATGGATCCTGTCACACACCGATTGCAGCGCATGCGATTGTAGAAGCTGATGAAATGTATTTGCGCGCGCTGGTGGCATCACTCGACGGGACTCAGATGTATTTCGAAGAAGGGCGTGCAAACCGCAATGACGGTTTGGCGCTGGGGCGACAGATTGGCGAGAAGTTAAAAGTCGATGTACCGCCGGAGTTGCTGGCATGACACGTATTCTGCTGACCCGCCCGCAAGAAGACAGTAAGGTGCTGGCACAGCAGATCATGAAGCTGGGTGCGGAAACCGTCATTTGCCCGATGATGAATATTGTACCGAGTGCGCAAAACTTACCGAACCTCAATGCCTATGATGCGTTGGCCTTTACAAGTGCGAATGGCATTCGTGTTTTTTCCAAATTAAGCGATCAGCGGAATTTCGATGTGTATTGCGTTGGTCCTGCCAGTGCAGACCTTGCACGGGAAAAAGGATTTCGGTCTGTGCATGAAGCATCCGGATCGGCCAAGACGCTAGCCGATTTGATTGTTCAGGAAAAACCCAGACGTGTGTTGTATGGCGCACCTGTTGATCAGGCTTTTGATCTGGCAAGTGCGTTACAGGAAAAAGGCATAGACTGCGATGAACACACTCTGTACGCGGCGCAGGCTCGCGGGCAATTGCCGCGTGAAATCATGAAAATGATCAATACGGGGCAGATTGAATATGCGCTGTTTTATTCCAAACGTACGGCGCGGATTTTTATGGATTTGGCGCATGAGGCCGGCTGTACGCCTGCGCTGAAATCCATAAAGGCCTTGTGTTTGAGCGATAGCGTGATACAGTCGCAGGACATTGACATATGGAAGCGTACGCGTGTTAGTCGAAAGCCTGATAGCGCTTCACTGCTGAAATTATTGAAGAATTGTCTGAAGGAAGAAAAGATGAGCAAATCCAATAACAAGAATATCGAAAATGCATCCGCGATCATTGAACGCTTCGGCGGTATCCGTCCGATGGCGAGTAAAATTGATGTACCCGTTACGACTGTTCAGGGATGGAAAAAACGCGATGTGATCCCTGCGGCGCGCCGGACGCTGATCATGGAAGCCGCGAATGTGAATAACATTGATTTGTCCGATATTCTTGGATCTTCCGATAACAATGTCGCACAATTTTCTAAAGCGCCCGAGAGCAAGCCTGCGCAAGAAACTGCCAACGATATCGACAAAACTGAAATCAAAGGCGAAAGCAAAAAAGAACGTTATGAATCCTTGGAAGGTATTCAATCCTCCGATGATATCTGGGCGGAAATTGAAGCGAGTGAAAAGAAGGCTGTACGCAACAGTGTTTGGGCGTCAGCAGGTTTGATCGGTTTGGTGATTGTCGGTGGTGCGTTTTTATTGTGGCCGAGCGCAAATACAGTCACAGAACGCCTTAGCGCGCATGGCGAACAGATTGAAGTGTTGGAAGAAGACGTGGCTGTTTTGGATGAAACAGTGCGTGATACCAGCGCAAGAACAGGTTTTTTAGACGGTGTTGTGCCAGAAGATTTACAAGGTCGTTTGGAAGGTTTGCAAAACCAGGCAGCGAATTTACAAAATACGTTTTCGCAACTGGATGAAAAAACGCGTGACATCCGCGAAGGTGTTTTGGCTCCTGATGCCGGTAATTTGTCCGAACGTATGGCGGTGTTAGAAACGCAAGTGGCTGAACTGACAGGATCAGCAGAATTTGCGGGTTTGATTGCGCGTGTACGTTCATTAGAAGAAACGCTGGCTGGTCAGGAACAATTGAGTATGGCTGTTGAAGAGCTTCAGACGATTGTTGATGGTATTGACGGGAAAGTCAGCAGTATTGATGAACGTCTGCAAAGCGCGCGCGATGGTGAAGGTCCATTGGGTGAAACATTGCAGGGAGTATCCAGCAATGATTTGAAAGCGGCCGCGATGTTAATTGCGTTTTCACAGTTGCGTGACTCTCTCAACCGCGAAGCGCCGTTCGAAGATGATTTGATCTTACTTCAAAAAATGGTGAGCGAAGATAATGTGGAGTTGCAGGACGCTTTGACCAAACTGGCGCCGCATGCTGATGGCGGTGTGTTAACCACTCAAGGTCTGTCCGGAGAGTTCAGAGGTTTGGCCGGGGATATCGTTGTCGCGTCCTTAAGCGGAGAAGATGTATCCATTACAGATCGTGCCAAGGCGCGATTAAGCGATATCATGACTGTTGAAAAAGATGGTGAAGTTGTTGGCGGAACTGATACGCAGGCAGCGGTCAGCCGTGCGCAAACACTCCTAGATGAAGGTGATGTGCAAGGTGCGATAGCTATTCTGCAAACTCTGGAAGGTCCTGCTGCCGATCAGGCACAGCCGTTTATTGAACAAGCAGAGATTTCCATGCTGGCCGAGCAAGTTCAGACTATGTTGCGCCAAAATATTCTCTCTCGTGTATCCGGTGTGTTTCCTGCCGGTATGATGGGTGGCCAGCCATTGCCGAATATTATTACACCATCGGGTTCGGGAACACTAAATTTGGATCAGATCACCGATACGATCAAAAGTGTTGTGCCCAATCAACAGGTTGTGACGGATGAGGAGTCCGGTGTTTCTATCCTTCCACAACAGCAAGGTTTTAGAGGACTGTCTGATCGCTAAAGGCTAGCACCAACACTCAAAGTCATCTAAAATGAAACCATGTTAAGGGCGTTTTGGTTTCTCTTTCAGCTTATCGTCATTGTTGTAGCGGCCGTGTGGTTGCTGGAACAGCCCGGATCGCTCGTCGTTGAATTCCTAGGATATAAAGTAACAACACCGTTTGGTGTCGGATTGATGGTATTGGCCGTCCTGATCCTGATGGCCTTACTGGTCTATAAAGTGTTGAACGGGATTGTGAGTATCCCGAAGGCCCTATCCCGATATCGTCACGAAACAGACAGACAAAAAGGATATCGCGCGATGACGCGTGGTTTTGTGTCCGTTGCTGCCGGAAATGCCAAAGATGCAACAAAATTTGCCAAGGAAACACGTAAGTTTTTACCCAAAGAGCAGGGCTTGCCGTTATTGCTTGAGGCTCAGGCAGCGCGATTACGTGGTGAAGAAGGAAAAGCCAAAGAGATTTTCCGTGAGTTGCTAAAAGATCGCGATGCGGCGTTTTTCGGTATTCGCGGCCTGTTAAAATCAGCGATTGATGAGGGGAATAAGGCTAAGGCATTGGATTACGCTAATCAGGCGCTTGCGCTCAACCCTAAGCAGCCCTGGATTATCAAGACGGTGTATGATTTACAACTTCAAAACCGGAAATGGGATGACGCGCTGGCCACAGCCAAAAAAGCTATTAAGTTTGGCGCAATTGAAAAAGAGCGCGCGACAAAAGATCATATAGCAATTTTGTTACACCGCGCGCGCGCCGATGATTTGTCGGGTTTATCATCAGAAGCGGTCAAAAAGTTAGAACAGGCTTACAAGTTAGATAAATGCTTTGTACCAACATTTTTGTTGCTCGCTAAATTGTATATGAAGCAAGGCAAAAACCGTAAAGTGAAATCCATGTTGAATAAGATATGGCAGGCGCATCCACATCCAGATTTGATTCCGTTCTGGATAGATATTGCGCCTGAAAATACAGATAAAAAACCGATGAAGCAGTTGCACTTTTTTGAAAAGGTGTTGGCGTTAAAACCTGATAGCGTCGACGGACAAATTGCAATTGCGCGCGTTGCGATGGATGCGGGACTTTGGGGTGAGGCAAAAGCCTATTTGGCCGCCGCAGAAAAAATTCAACCGCTTGCAGAGATTTATCGCCTGTATGCCGATATCGAACGGCAATCGACGAAGAACGAAGAGATGGTCCGGAATTGGTTGTTAAAAGCATCTGAGGCACCGGCAGGAAAAGTGTGGCACTGTACTTTAACGGGACATATTTATGACCGATGGTCAGCCATTGCCGAACCGCATGGTGCGTTTAACACAATTGAATGGGGCCATCCCGAACGCAATCTGGATACATCCATGCTGATGGATACAGGTGAATCTCTTTTGCTTGAACCCGCTGCTTAAATTTAAAAAACTTTCATACCTTTAAGAACGAGAAAGCCGCCGAGGAAGCCACCAATATGTGCGACCCAGGCAATGGAGCTTCCGTCCGGTCCGCCCATAAGGCCAAAGAGTAGCGAGATTCCAATCCACAGTAATGCGAAAGGTAAAATACGCTGACGCATATTACCGGGACCTGCATTGCTGTTCAGCATGACAAGAGCTGCGGCAAACATACCGCTGAGACCACCCGAAGCACCGACCACTGGGTTCATAGATGATGAGTAGGCAACAAAGTGTAGTGCGATACCGCACAAAGAGCACATCACAAAGAAGAAAATCATCCGCTTTGCGCCGAGCCATTTTTCAACACCGCTACCGAAGGCTGCCATCATAAAGCCATTCATGGCCAAGTGCAGCCAACTACCGTGGATGAGCATATAGGTGAGCGGTGTGATTAGCGTGTAGATCGTGAACGGTGCGCCACCCGTAAAGGACGCAGGCACAAAGCCAAGGTTTAAAATTGTCCATTCGCGCAACGCCGGTAATAGAGCAAGCAAGATATGAATAACCACAAATGTGCCGAGCATATATTTGGTTGCTTCGGGCATGCGGATCATCGGTTCGCGTTTGCGCATGATGCGTTCGGCTTCCTTGCGCGCTTCACGACGCATTTTATCGCGTTCAGCTAGAGTCGGGAGGGCGACGACATTGTCATCATCGTCGTCATCGTGATGATGACCAGATCCATTTGTTCCGTTACCGCTGCCGTTTGTTCCGTTCATTGTTATAATATATGTGCTTCGCGTGTATATGTCATTAGCGAACGCGTAACAAAAAAATCCCCGAAACTGGTTCGGAGATTTTTCACACTACCACTCTAAGTAAACTGTATAGGAGGATTAACTGGGCCCCATGGCGCCGAACATCGGGCCGTTCTTTTCGATGTCATATTTGTAGTTCAGAGCCTCATTACCCTTTGCTTCCAAGCCGCCCCCTGGGGTTGCACGCTTGATTGTATCATCGACATCTTTCATCAGGTCCATGACCATGACTTTGGCTTGTGAAAGTTGTTCTTTGAGGTTGTCGAGGGCTACGCCATAAGCTTCTTTGGCGATTTCCTTACCCATCACAACGAATTTTTCGATTTCACCAAGACCGGGGATTTGACCTTCGGTTACTTTTTCAAAGGCGCTTAAAGAGACGTTGCTTTTGATACCTTTGCTTCCGCCGCCCTTCTTACCTTTTTTGCCTTTACTTTCTTCGTCTTCATCCTCATCTTCGTCTGTGACTTCGTTATCATTCTGAGAATTGAATGCGATGTCGAGATAAGTTGGAGCCTGAAAGCTGACCGGATATTGTTTGAGTTCTTTGATGTCTAAATCACGTCCTGATTGTCCGGCTTTTAGTGCAACATGTAATACATCATCTTTGCGCCAGTCAAAGACAACGCAATGACTTTTGTAAGCGCCAGGTACAGCATACTTTTTCACGAGCTTTTTGCCCGGGTACACAGGATCTTTTAGATCCGCGCTATCCAACAATTCTTGAATATTGACTTGCATATTAAACCGTCCCTTATTTTTTTATCAGTTTCTTGTTACACAGACATTATTGGATATCACACACCCAAAATGCAAATTTATGATGATGGAAAACTATTAATGAATGGTTAAAATATTGATAATTATGGATAATTTTTAATCAAAAGGATTTTTGATAATTTTTGCAATATAAAACAAATTTTTGCTAAAAGGCTGCTCTTGATATACTTTAAATATATGAAGATTTTAGCTGTTATTGTGATTTTCAGTATTTGTATTTTGGGCGTGCAAAACGATGTTCTGGCTCAAGACTCGGAGCGACAGGGTTCTTATAATGTTCGATCAAGCACAGATAGAGCGGAGAGACCGAGGACCAGAAGTCTATACTCTTCGAATGCAAGGCGATCCAGTACAAATGGCGCCAATATTTACAGTTCAACATCATCAAGCAGCTCGAGCGGCTCGCAACCGTTATCAATCAATAATATTTTAAGCGGTAATTACGAACCCAAACGCGTGATTAGGGGCTTCAACGACCGCAGCGAAAATTTTATACCCTATGCCAGTAAACCTGATACTCGGTCATCTTCTTCCTATACCACAGAAGAATTGAATCAAATGCGCCGAGACCGGATCATGGAAAACGAAGAACGTGCTAGGCAGGCTCAAGAAAGCTATCAGCAGCGTATCGCCAGACGTATGGAAGAGTTAAAAGAGCGTGAGCGGATACTCTCAGAACGTTCATTACAAAATATTCCAGAACGTTACAGAGACGATGGTACAGCTTTATTGAAAGCAGAAGAGGGTCAAGCGGAAGAAGTGTCTATCCCGCGTAGACAGGTTTACCGTGGGGCGCTGCAAGAAACGACAAATGAACGACTGTTTAATTCTGTACGTTAGGTTTTTGCAATTCTGCTTCTATAATTTTTTTAATTTTCTTGGATGTCGGTTTGGTCATTGAACCGAAGCTATCAATAATTTCGCCGTCTTTGCCGATAATATATTTGTGAAAATTCCATTTGGGTAAGCCAAAGCCTTCTGATCGTATCCAGGCATAAAAAGGATGAATGTCGTCTCCCTTGACGCTTACTTTTTCAGTCATTGGGAAGGTTATGCCGAAATTTGTTTCACAGAATTTTTTAATCTCTTTTTCTGTGCCCGGTTCTTGTGAACCGAAGTTGTTGGATGGAATGCCGAGAACAACAAAACCTTGATCTCTATATTCATTATAGACTTCTTGTAATCCGTCATATTGTTTTGTGAAACCGCACATGGAAGCAGTGTTAACCACCAATATGGGCTTACCTTTGAAATCAGACATTGGCAGATATTCGCCATCAATGCTCTGAAATAAGAAATCATGCGCTGTGTTCGCTGCCTCAGCATAGGGTGAGAAAAGTGAAAAAATCATAAAAAGTCCTCCATAAAACAAAGATTTATAGGACATCTGAAATTGTGGCATTATACTATCCTTTTACAATTATTACGGCGTTTTCAGCTTTATGGATCAATTCAGCTTGTCTTACCGTTTCAGCTTTCTTTTGATCGCCTTATGCCTCTATGGGGTTTTGGGATCACCGACGCCAGATAATCCAGGCGTAACTGAACTTATTATTGGCTGTTTTTTAGTTCTGGCTGCTAGCTTTTCTGTTTTCGATTTTAAATCCAATCACGAGAGATGGAAGAGTGTTTTGAGCGTTTCGCTGATTTATGGGTTGAGCGTGATGGTGATGAACGCATTTTTAAACAACAATGATAGCGGAATGGTTTTGCGCGATATCATTGCATTCTTCTTCCTTCTCACACCTTTGTTTTTTTATGACGTGTTAGCGCGTAACCCAAGAGCGTTTAAATGTTTTTCAATTGCTTTGATTTTTATCGGTGTCTGTTTTTCAGTGCGTGCACTTCTACCCATCTACGGATTTTATGAAGCGCCTGATGAGTTATTGTATTTGGCGAATTCTCCACTTGTTTTGCTGACGGCGCTTTTTCTGGTGGGGGTTGTTTTTTCGGATATCTATAACCGTGCCGTGACACTTCGCACGGCAATGGTTTTGGGGTTATCCGTTATTCCCTTTATGGCGATGTTAATTGATGTGCAGCGCGCGCCGATGGCTGCCGTATTTATTACAATGGGTTTTGCGTTGTGCGTGATGATGTATTTCAGACCGAAGCGGGCTGCAGTGATGTTAATGATTTTTCTGTTCAGCGTTTTGATGCTGGCGCCTGTCATTGAAGATATCGTTTTTGAAATCCTGAGCAAGACATCACGTGTCGGTATGAATATGCGGGTTGAAGAATTGCGAGCCGTTTTTGATGCAATAGGTCAAAACCCTTTCACAGTACTTTTGGGGCTGGGGTGGGGGGCTAGTTTTGAAGCGCCCAGTGTCGGTGGTTTGCATGTACCCTATACGCATAGTTTACTGTCTTATTTTTTATTGAAAGGCGGCTTGATCGGATTGGGGTTGGTGAGCGTTTTTTGCGTGATGGTTGGGCGTGAGCTTTTGAAGATTATGAACGTTCAACCTGTCTTTGGTTTTGCATTGTTATGGCCGTTTTTTATTCCTGTGTTTTTATATGCATCGCATAAATCTCTTGATTTTGGATTGGTTTTACTTTTCATATTTTTATATGCCCGTGTAATGGATCAGGGTCATGCTTATAAGCCGCTTACGCATGCCTCTGTGGCCTTGCCAAACGGGTCAGCTTAAAGGTACGTATAATAAGTTATGGTTTCCAAACGTTCTCAGCCCTCAATTTTATTTATTAATCGTGTGTATCCGCCGTCTCGCGGGGCTTCCGGGCGCATGTTACGGGATTTGGCCAGACAATGTGCGCAAAACGGCTGGCGGGTCACTGTTTTGTGTGCAGGAGCCAAAACCAGCGAAGATAAAGACGGCAAGATCAGGATCAAACGCGTGAAAGCGGCCATTACATCCAAAAGCGCTTTATCGTATGGTTATGTATGGCTGAAATTATTGTGGGCGGCGAAAAGCATGCCCAAGCTTGATGTGGTTGTGACATTAACGGACCCGCCCATGACGATTTTGATCGGGCGGATATTTTCAAAATTGAAGAAATGCCCGCATATGCATTGGTGTCATGATTTGTACCCTGACTTGTTGCCTTATGTTGGATTGAAATTGCCTGCTCCACTGATGCAGAGTTTGAAAAAATCAACACGGCGGTCTATGAAGAAGTGCGATAAGGTCGTC
>JBCCLQ010000014.1:0-16415 GCA_039026795.1 Pseudomonadota bacterium | reverse complement strand
CGTCATGATCGTATCCGTGCATTACGGGCTGGTGCGCGTTATGACTTCCTGGATACTATACTTGGGGTTGCTGTGAATGCGATTGACGTTGAGGTATCTCAAGGGCTTGGTATTTTAGGGGCCAGTGAAGAGGGGCGTGCAAACTTAACGCGTGCCGAAGGGGACCCACAATTCACAAAGATTGAAGCCGAAATCCAGCGTCTTCAAAGAATTGATGAAGATTTTAATCTCTTGCTGATTGGGCGTGGTCAATGGTCAGCAGATCCATTGCTCTCTTCTGAAGAGTTTTCTGTTGGAGGGATTGGTTTAGGCCGTGGTTATGATCCATCAGAAATTACAGGGGATGACGGTATTGCTGCAAAAGCAGAATTACAATGGAACAGCCCATATGCTACAGATCTGGATTATATTGATGGTTACCAAGTCTATAGTTTCTTTGATGTGGGAACTGTATGGGATCAGGACCCGACGACCAACGACCAGAAGCGTGATAGCATCTCATCAACTGGTGCCGGCGTTCGTGTAAACTTCACAGGTCAAACACAGGCTGATTTGGCTGTTGCGTTTCCTTTAACGCGCGACGTTCAAACACAGGGCGATCGTGACCCAAAAGTCTATTTTGGCTTAAACAAACGCTTCTAATTGTTTATAAATCAATTTCGGTTGTTTCTTCTATATTTTCAATGTGATCGGTAAAGCCCGGATGCTCTTGTTTGTAAAACAAGCTTCCAAAACCTTCTTCGATTTCAACATCGTCATTTCCTGCGGCAGGCTCAATGGCATTGAGCGCATCCGCTGACGGCTCATTGTTCTCAAATACTGCAAATGGATCAATATTATCTTGTTGTTCTGTTTGTAATGCAATTTCTGTCGGACCATTACTGTTTCCGAAAAGTGCAGCAACCTGTAAAACAGGTATGGTCAGAATAAAAACGAAAGTAAGCGTGATGCAAACGGCTATAAATTTAAGCATGCCCGAAGCCTTTCTTTTAGTATTTGATAACAGCCTTATGTTGACTCTACAGGCTGAGTTTGGCAACAATCTTATGTTACATAAACTTTGTAGCACTTAATATCAAGAATCGCCAACTTATGGAGGATCTCTATGGCACACCCATCATTTATTTTGAAAAAAGCAAAGAATGACCAATTCTATTTTGTTTTGACTGCTAAAAATGGTCAGGTTATTGCACAGTCTGAAATGTACACAACAAAATCAGCTGCTGAGAACGGAATTGATTCCGTTAAAGAAAATGCTCCAGCCGCTGACATTGACGATCAGTCTGAAGCTGCTTAATTGATTTTGAAAATATTGATGAAGAGCCGCGCAGTATTGTGCGGCTTTTTTTACATGTAATTGGCGTTAAAAGTGATTGTGCCTGAATAAACACCAGCAGCCTGCGTTCCACCCACATTTAATGTAGCGCCAAATGGAATAGTAGCATTAAAAGTCGTAATGGTTGTTGCCGTGCCGCCTGCATTGGTTACAAGGTTAAAGTTACTGACTTTCATCGTGCCCGGGCCTCCTAGGTTTACAAATGTGCTGCTAAGACTGATTTGAATTGGCACCGGTGGGATCGTTCCAACAACATTGAATATACCATTATTAAATGGTCCGCCCCCACGCGCGCAGTTTGGTGAACTAATGGTACCCGTTGGTGTTACCGTTACAGGATTTGCAACGCCGCAAGCTATGAGTGACCCGAAAACCAGCGGCTGAACGGAAAATACACTTTGTGCTGCAGCCTGAGGGATATCAGACATGTTTAGTGCAACAACCGCAGAGAGGGTTACAAGGGCTTTTTGAGAAGCCGTTGGTTGCTTTTGTTTGCTCATAATTACTTGTAGTGCGCCCAAAAAATTTGTTCAAGGCAAAATATTCGGAGTTCTAATATCATAAGAAAGTTATTAAGTTGTGATGAGCACACCGTTGGTTTCTAATGTAACCTCATCTGTTAGCCCTGTTATGTTAGCCAAAGTTGCAATTTGAACAAAGCTGTCGGCACCGCCGTCAGTATCGACTTCAACGATGCTGTCAGGCCCTGAGTCAGTAATGCGCACAAAATCAGTAAGGACATCAACCCCAAAGGTATAAGCCGATAATAGATCGGAGAGATCGAGAATATCGCTCGCCGTGGTTGAAAAATCGTTGATTGTATCTATACCGCTAAAGGCTGTTGCATTCTCAAAGATAAAAGTATCAATGCCGGCGCCGCCATAAAGCTGATCTGCGCCTGCACCACTTGTGATCTGGTCTGCATTACCAGCAGAAAAGGCGCCATATGTTCCTTCCAGTAATGCAAGGTAACCAACTTCTTCTGTTGTATGTGCTGTTTCAGTATCGCTTGACTCTTCTTCGTCAATAAAAACCTGCGCTTGTGTTGTGCTAACTGAAACCCCAGCGGCATAGCCTGTATCTCCGCCATCAAGAGTTTGCATGTCTGCAATTATAATCGGAGTAGCGCTGAACGTACCGCCAAAATTGATGGTAGTCGTGGCATCAGTTACGTTGTCCCCAGTGGTTCCTGATAAAAGACCGCCTGCTGCTGTACCGCCAGCCTCAATCGCTATCCAGCCAATATCTTCAGTAGCGTGGGTTCTGGCGTTTGCTTCTTCCTCGTCCATGCTGACAGTAAAGCCAGAGCTGGTAACACTTTGATTACGGGTTACAACAGCACTAAGTTCGTTATCAGAAGATACCTGAGAAAAGACAATAGGATTGCTGTAGCTTGTATCCTCAAAAGACACAGTTGTCGTATTATCATTCTCAGCAGTAACAAAACCAGCTTGTATTTGCGTTCCATTCTCTAGAGTATGTGAGCCAGATGCTACGGCAATCCAGGATATTGTTTCCAGAGCTGTTGAACCATCCTGATAATCAAACTCATCCAGTTGAAATTCAAAGCCTGTCTCAGTGATGTTGCGCACACGTAATGTGAACGGATCGCCTGCAACATCCTCGGCAAACATTTTAACGACAGCATCCTGAATAGCGGACGTGAATGTAACCGAATGCCATTGTGTAGAATTGGCTTGTGTCACAGATGTACGACCTGATTCCATGACAATACCGGATATATCATCACCATAGATGGTGTCGTTTCCTGTCCCACCTTGAATGGTATCGCTGCCTTCGCCTCCGAATATTGTGTCTGCGTCAGCACCACCATCGATAATGTCTGCGCCGTCTTCTCCACGAATAGTATCGAGCCCGCTTCCTCCATTGAGTATATTGATGCTATCATTCCCATACAGATTATCATTATCGGCATCACCGTTGAGGGTATCGTTAGCGCCATAGGCATATAGATCATCATCGCCATCACCGCCGTTGAGAATATCAGCACCGTCATCAGCCACAGGTGCAGGTGGTACGGTTGAGCTTTGTACCAAATCAGAGCGTGTTACAAGATCAGCGGGTGAAATCACAGAGTTATAAATCGCAACATCAGAAATTCGACCATCAAAATGATATCCGGCAGAACCGTCCGCGCCATCGTGATAAACTGCGCCATCGCCTGTTCCACCAATATAGATATTTCCACCATGTGCGCTTAAAGGAATTGTGACAGCACCTGAGCCAACAGAAACCCCATCCAAATATCCAGTCAGAGTACCATTGGGTTGATCAAGCACAAGCGCTGCATGATATACCTGACCAGTTACAATAGGAGCACTAATGCTAAATGGACCCCAATCGCCACCATCAACAGCTTCAAAATAAATATTGTTGCCTTCAATGTATATTGCGATGGAATTTACCGTTCCACCTTCCTCGTACAAAACTTGCTGGTTCACGACATTGTCTGCTTCAAACACCAATTCGATTGTTCGTTCAGTAACACTACTTGTATTGATTTGTGCGCTGTCCGGAATGTTTATGATGCCGTCTATTCCGTTAAAATCCATAACAGTATCACCGCTACCGAAAAGTATCCCACTGCCAAGTGTTATGCCACCAGAAATTGTGCCATCAACAGGTGATCCAGTAGAGCCCAGATTATCAGCGGTTGTTCCTGCTGTTTCGTTTAAGCGCCAATAGGCAACAGGATTATCATTTTGAATTACGCTGGATAGGAATTGTGGGTTGAGTGTGTCTTCATATGCGAAGAGCGTATCATTGCCGTCACCGCCATTGAGGGTGTCTCCGCCATCTCCACCATAGAGCGTATCATTGCCCGCATCGCCGTTTAAGGTATCAGCACCATCATCCCCGTATAGAGTATCTGTGTTATCACCGCCATTGAGAGTGTCGCCATCAGCACCACCATGGATTTCATCATCCCCGCCATCACCTGATAAAATATCGGCACCGGCTTCTCCATAGATAACATCGTTATCGGCACCGCCATTTGCGGTATCAGCACCAGCACCACCAGCAATGATATCCTGTCCTGAATCTCCATTTAGGGTATCGTCACCAAGGCCACCATCCAGTTTATCGTTATTGTTTCCGCCGTTCAGTGTATCGTTATCTGCACCGCCCGAGAGGTTATCGTTTCCATCATCACCGTAAAGGGTATCATCGCCTGCGCCGCCAATAAGGAAATCAACGCCTGCTTCTCCGAACAAAATATCATTACCTGCTCCGCCAATAAGGCCATCATTCCCGTTACCGCCGTTCAGCGTGTCATTCCCGTTACCGCCGATCAGACGATCATTGTCATCCTGCCCATGAATAAGGTCGTCGCCATCACCGCCAAAGATGCGGTCATTACCCGCCCCGCCGATAATGATATCATTCCCACCCTCTCCAAAGATACGGTCATTGCCGAGCCCGCCATTGATGGCATCATCACTACCCAATCCGCGCACACGATCGGCACCATCGCCGGCGTCGATAACATCGCCCGTCACACCATTGCTACCGTTTATATTATCTATACCCGGCGTTCCCGTGATAGTGGTTGCGCCCAAATCAGCAGGGGACGGCTCGGTTCTGCCGAAAAGGTGATCTGTTGATGCAGTATCCAGATTGGAGCTGCCGCCGCGCGTGATGAGTAAAGTTGAAAGATTGGATGTATCAACGGTTTGTCCGTTAACACGAACGGCATTTAGGCTAACGGTATCACCCGGATCCCCTGACGATCCATTGAAACGAAATGAGAGTGAGGAGGGGAAATTGCCTGTATAATCCAGCGTAAAATTATAGGTGGCCGCTGATGTTGTAACGGATGTGGAAGAAACAACTAAGCCGCCAACAAGAATTTCCAGCAAAGGCGCATTACCGCCGCCGAAACTCCCTAACGCATCTATTTCCAAATAAAAACTACTCAAATACCCACCGCTAAAAACGTTTTTATGACATATATATGTATGTATAAAATTTTACGGGTTTTTGGTTAGGGAGGCGTAAAAGATAGATAAAATTCGAATTAAAATTAAGATACATATTACATAATTCATGTTACTCTGAGTTTATAACTATAAATGGGTATAGGGCTCAGGGTATGCAGGACACTATTCATGAAAGCGAGACCGATTCATCGGTCATACCGTTATCATCCCAAGCAGGTGATATTCATCCGGATAATTACGATTGGCCGGATCACAATCTAGCGCATAAATCACTCGAGCTGGTTCTGTCTCATTTTATACAACACACTGAAATTGTTCAAAAAAAGCTTGAAATTGCAAAACAGGCGACAGCGCAGGGTATAGAAGATATTCAAAAGGTTTGTGAAGTTTATGATTTCGATGAAAACATGCCTGTTCTTAAAAATGTTCAAAATTATGAAACGATTTGGGACGATATTCTCACACAATTTGAAAAGGGCGGACTTTCCTCTGATGAGCTCAGCAATGTCGAGGATATTTTGAAGCGCATACCAGAAACGATTAGAATTCATTATGAAATCATGGTCTCTCAGAACGAGAAGTTAACAGCCATGATCGAATTACTCAATCGGCCAGAATATAAAGAAGCTTTTGATTTAACACAAAAAGTTCAGGACAGACCTAATCCAATGTCTGGTCTTTTGCCTGACGAATATGATCAGGGTGATGACTCAGAAGAACTGACGATCTCTGACGAAGCCTGTATGCTGATGTTCGAATAGTTTTAGAAATTGGTGGACCCGATCGGGATCGAACCCGCTACCGTGAGGTAGCTCTCTTTTAGGATGTCGGTTCGTCTTATCTTTGTTTTTATTCAGAAGGATTCGCCGAAGCGCGGATTTAGAGATTTGGTGGACCCGATCGGGATCGAACCGACGACCTCCTCGCTGCCAGCGAGGCGCTCTCCCAGCTGAGCTACGGGCCCTCATTCCAGGATGGAAGTGTTTATACCATAAAAAACGGGCCTGTGAAGACCCGTTTTCTGAATTTATAGATATCGGGATTACTTCTTTAGAAGATCCCGGATTTCTGTCAGAAGTGCGATATCTGCAGGTGGTGCTGCAGGCGCTTCCGCTTCTTTTTCCTCTGCTTCGCGTTTGAGCTTATTCACGCCTTTTACAAGCATGAATACCACAAAGGCAATAATCAAAAAGTTGATAATCGCATTGATGAAAACACCGTAATTAAACGTTGCCGCTCCGGCTTCTTGTGCGGCAGCTAGTGAGCTGTATTCTGCGCCTGACAGGTTGATAAACATGTTGGAGAAATCAACCCCGCCTAAAAACAGACCGATAATAGGGTTCAACAAATCAGCAACCATGGAGTTTACGATGGCTGTGAATGCGGCACCCATAATGATACCGACAGCCATATCCATGACGTTCCCTTTGGCAATAAATTCCTTAAATTCGTTCAGCATGATACATGCTCCTTTAGTTTCAATGATTTACAGAAAATTAAATGGTACAGTAAAAGCTAATTCTGATGTGGTCAAGGTACAAAAAAGCCCGCAAAAGCGGGCTTTAATTCGGTTTCTAATTCTGCTTAACGCTGGTTCAGGAAATGCAGAATATATTGGAACATCGCGATAAAGCTGATGTACAGGTTCAGCGCTGCTGCCCAAGCCATGCGGCTGGCGAATTCAGCCGGCATAGATGGAGAGTACATTTGCTTCATCATCTGTGTCTGGAAGACTGTCAAACCAGAGAACAGCAAGATACCTGC
Source organism: Pseudomonadota bacterium (assembly GCA_039026795.1). Taxonomy (GTDB): domain Bacteria; phylum Pseudomonadota; class Alphaproteobacteria; order Micavibrionales; family Micavibrionaceae; genus JAUHXT01. The sequence continues at coordinate 9,353 of JBCCLQ010000014.1, read as the reverse complement.
TCCAGCGATGACGTTAGACATCAAATCACTACCGAAGAACAGGTTGATCACACTTGCGGCGACCAGCCCGATGATACCCATTGTCAGGAATGTTTGCATACCGCTTAAGTCTTTTTTGGTTGTGTAACCAAAAATACTAAGACCAGCAAACATAGCTGTCGCAATAAAAAATGCTCGGGCCACGTTCATAGCAAAGGCCGGATCGGCTGTTGCCATTGCTGCAATAGCGGCAAAGCTTATACCGTAAAGTACGGCAATCCCGAAGAACGCCAGCATCAGCTTGGACGCTTCCATTTTTTCCGGTCTGAAACCAAACCAAATTACGGCCAGTGGCGCAAACATAACAATGTAAGCCTGAGGCCCGCCGAGGAATAAGTTGAGCAAGAATGGTGAACTACCGACGACCATAGCAATAAGTGCTGTGACCAGAACACCGGATGACATTCTGGCATAAATACCATTCATGTGTTGGCGCAGACCTTCGTGAACTTCGCGACCGCCTGTGCGTGAAACTGTATCAAAATTGTTTGGTTGCATTTTTCTCCTACTTTCTTAAAAACAGAACCAATTTTGTCCTATTTATATACTATCATTTTCGCTTATTTCAAGAGAAATACAGCATATTCAGACCTAAATATAGCTTAGATCGGATATGTGGCAAGATTTTGTTATGACGAGCCTTTTTGCCGTGTCCAAGGGTTTTGCCGGGATTTAAAACGCTCACGTGTGGTCCAGTTGGAGCGGGGGGTAGGCGGTATCGCCGCTTCAGCTCTGGGAGCCCGAACTTTTGGTGGTATGTCGGGAACAGGGGTATTTGTCGTTTGTGACAGAACCTCAATACGTTTTTGAATGGGAGGGTGAGTGGCAAACATGCCCAAGAATGGAACCGAGTTTTCAATACACATAAAACCGATATCGCTGGGTAATTTTGGAATGCGTTCCATTCCTCCGATACGCATCAATGCGCGCATCATGGCTTCAGGATTCTTGGTCATTTGAACTGCGCCGGCATCAGCCATATATTCCCGTCGTCTGGATAACGCAAAGCGTGTAAAGAGCGTGACAAGATACCCAATCCATAAAATAATCATCAAACCAATGATGATCATGATGCCACCACCGCCTTTGCCGTTTGAACTTCGGCGCGGCACCCAAAGCGAGTAACGAAAGGTGCTCCATGCCATCTGCGCAGCAAAACCAATCATGGATGTAAAAATTATTGTGATGATTAGAAGTCTGACATCACGGTTGATAATATGTGCAAGTTCATGCGCCAAAACACCTTCGACTTCGTTCTTTGATAAAGATTGTATAAGCCCGCGCGTGACTGTGACAGTGTAGCTTTTATCATCGATGCCACTCGCAAAGGCATTACGCGCATGGGTTTCAATGATCTCCAGTTTTGGTGTTTTCATCCCCTGCGCGATGCAAAGATTTTCAAGCATGTTATAAAGTTCTGGTTCATTGGTGCGCGTAACAGGATGTGAATGCGCCATTTTTCTGACCATTTTTGTATGGAAGAAATAGGAGATCATAAACCAGCCGCCGACAATCGTGATAATTAAAGGCCAGAATTCAGCGATGATATCTTTGGCGCGTTTGGATGCCAGCGAGTTCATCATTTGCTCACTCATGCCGGGTTGCCAAGGCATGCCAATCCCCGAATAGGAAATCATATAGACGATGGCCGCAAACATCACCAGCATAATGATGGGATAGAGTGCTAATAACCCGATAGATTTCAGGTTGTTGTTCCAGATGTGGGATTGCAGACCGATGGCTGCCATAATTTACGTTCCGAATTTAATGTCGGGAGCTTGTTCGATGGCTTCTTTTTCTTCTTCACTCACTTCATAAAAATCTTCTGTTTTAAAACCGAAGTTTCCAGCGATTAGATTAGCAGGAAATTGTTGAACAGCCGTGTTCAATTCGTTCGTTGCATTGTTGAAGAAACGACGAGCGGCAGATATCTTGTTTTCAATGTCTGATACCTCAGCCATTAATTGCTGAAAATTTTGATCGGCTTTCAAATCCGGATAGTTTTCTGCGACAGCGAATAAGTTCATCATGGCCGCACCCAATGTTTTTTCAGCAGCAAGCCTTTGGTTAGTCCCTTCTGCTTTTGAGACACCGGCGCGGGCTTCGGTGACATTTTCAAACACTTCTTTTTCATGAGAGGCGTAACCTTTGACTGTTTCGACCAAGTTCGGGATGAGGTCAAAGCGTTGTTTGAGTTGAACTTCTACATCCGAAAAGGCGTTGTTACGATTTTGGCGTAAAGCAACGAGGCGGTTGTAAATGATGATTGTTCCAACAGCGAGTAAAACTGCAAGCCCAAGGATGACATATAAAAATTCCATCGGATTTTCCTTTTCACAACAATAAATTATGCTGTCGACTTTAACATTATGAAGGCTATAATTCTAACAATATTTGAATTATGCGAAAAGCGCCTATGACACTCATTACATCTTCAAAATTTGCCAGTGCATCAGCGGCCGGTACGGATTGGCGTGATACGTCTAAAATAGTTTTAGAACAATTGGAAAAAGCCATTACCAAAGAAGGTCAATTCAATCTGGGTTTTTTGTATATTTCCGATTTTTTGGCAGATGATGCGGTTAGTATTTTGAACTTATTCAAATCAGTGACAGGTATCCAAAATTGGATAGGCTGCACAGGTCTTGGTATCTGCGCAGGCGGGCATGATTATCTCGATGAAGTCGCCATCAGCGCCATGATTGGCAGTTTCGGTGATGATGATTTTCAATTGTTTCCGGCTTATGAAGATGACGGCAGCAAAATTAAAAATGCTTTAAAAACATGGCAGGATAACCATGACCCTATGCTGGTTTTAGTGCATGGTGATCCGATGGCAGATATGGATCCAGGCAAATCGCTGAACGCTGTTCAAGAGATAACGGGTGGATTTGTGATTGGCGGTTTATCATCATCTCGTTCACAACACATTCAATTTTCAGAGGAGGTCGTAGAGGGAAGTTACTCGGGCGCAGTTTTTTCTTCTGATGTTTCGGTCTCTACAGGTCTTTCGCAAGGGTGTCAGCCGATCGGGCCGTTACATACCGTTACCAAATGCGACGATCATGTGATTTTTGAAATTGACGGAAAATCTCCTTTTGAAGTTTTTCAAAGCGATATCCGTAACATGGTCATACAAAAAACAGGCAAAGATCCTGACACGATATTTGTGGAGGAAGATCAGAACGCCAAAGATGGTTTAGACATTCCCGAAGAATTTCAGGATTTATTTAAAGGTGCCATACATGTGGCTTTCGCGGTATCAGGAAGCGACCAAAAGGATTATATGGTTCGCAATATTATTGGTGTGGATCCTGATGAAGGTGTTATCGCCGTTTCTCATCGTGTGAGTACAGGGGATCATATTTTATTCGCGCATCGGGACGAGGAAACCATAGAGTCAGAGTTGAGCTCTATGCTTGTGAATTTGCGGAACCGTATTACAAAAGAACGTGGCGAGTTCAAACCTATGGCTGGACTGTATGTCTCCTGCGCTGGCCGCGTTTATTCCAAGTTTCAGAACAATGAAGTTGAACAGAAATCCACCGAAATGGAGCTTATAAAGGAGATTATCGGCGACATTCCAATTACCGGATTTTATGCTAGTGGAGAGATTTCCAACAACAGACTGTATGGGTATACAGGTATCTTAACACTGTTTTTTTGAAATAGAGTGCTGACTGACATACAATAGAAATAGATAAGGGACTTTCTATGCATTTAAAAATATTACTTGTTTTGTTACTGACAGCTTTTCCTTTTGCAGCGCAGGCTCAGGATGCTTTACCTGAAATCCCTGCTCCAATCCAAACCATGGTCGATCGTGGTGCTCAAATTCGATATCTGGGAAAAAGCAACGGTTTAGATGGCTGGATTACAATTTTCAAAGGTCAGGAACAGTATTTTTATGTTTTTCCTGATGGTCGAGCCTTTGTTATGGGGCTTTTGTTCGATGAGACTGGAAAATCCATAACCATAAGGCAGGTTCAGGAGTTGCAAAGGCAGGGCGACAAGGTTCTGGATATGCTGGCCAGCGGTGAGGTGTCGTCCGAAGGTATAGATTTGCCACCTGATCAAGAACTGGAAAACCCATTTATTTTCAAAAAACCATCTGAACGTATGTTTGACGATATTCAAACCAGCAACTGGGTGAATATCGGAGACAGAAACGCGCCAGCAATTTATACGTTTATCGACCCTCAGTGCCCGCATTGTCATGAATTCATCAGTGATTTGCGTGAAGATTATATAGAAACAGGCTTGATACAGGTGCGGATGATTCCAGTCGGTTTTCGCAAAGAAACGTTGGCTCAAGCTGCTTTTTTACTTGCTGCACCTGATGCGAAAGATCATTTTTATCGACAGTTGGACGGAGAAGAAGGCGCTATTCCTGCGGATTACGATCTTAGTAATCAGGGCGTACAAAAAAATCTGGCGATCATGCAGCAATGGAAATTTGATGTTACGCCTATGACAATCTATGAAAACAAGGTTGGTGAAGTCAAAATAATCCGAGGGCGCGCGAATAACCCTGAAGCCCTTCTGTCCGATTTGCGGTAGTTTATCCTTTTTTATATTATGGTGAAAAGGAGAGTTTGATTGTCACCTTTGGCAATCGTGCTATTCTGTGCGTGTTATAAATTTAACTCTGGTTTTCGGTCAGTATGGCAAAGCGATCTGCATTTCTTGTTCAAATTCTTGATAAAATCGGTGCTCCCCTTATGGCAGCGATTGAAGGTTTTCGTGATGTGGAAAGCGATGATAAGGGAGTACAAGATGCGCAAACCTTAGCCGCTCTTTTGAGTAAGGCGGTTGAGATGAGTGTAAACATATCTCAGAACATGGATTTAAAAGGCGATGAAGAAGATGCTGATTCTGTCAGGCTTGCGCTGGCAGCTTTATCCGGACCTTTGATCGCAGAAGTTTACAAAGCTACACGCAAAATTCCCGATGAGAATGATGTCAAACGCATGAACAAAAACATGGAAGCTGTTTTGACGTTTTCGGATAATTTCGCGCCCTCGGCCAGTCACATATCACGCTTGAAGTCACTGGATGATCAGGCCATTCATGCTGATGAAGATCAGAACACTATTTATGTTTTACAAGCGTTGTTGCCTGTTTTGGGCGCAATTGCCGAATTCCCATTTGGCCAGACTGAGACAACTCTGGTGCAGGATACGTCCAAACGCCTACAAGGACATGCCAACAGTTTGATGCGTAAAATACTCGCTGATGACGAAGAGGATTTGCCCAAGGCAAAATATATTGAACTGATGATTTTAAAGGCTTTGGCACAAGTCTATGCCGAGAGCCATAAAGCGCAGACAAAGAAATTGCTGGAGCAACAGGAAAAAGGAACGGGCGGTCCGGACATTACAATAGATCACGTATGGCAGTCCTTTGATACAAAAGTATCCATGCTGGAAGCTCTGGTTGGGTCAAGCATACCCGGTGGCGCACAAGGTAGTGCAGATGCAGTTGCTCCGGCTCCCGTTCAATCTGCTCCTCCACCTACACAACAAGCGCCTGTTACTGAACCAGGCGCTGCGCCGGAAACACCACCCGCTGCGCCAACACAGGCACCACCCGTATCTTCTCCGCCACCTCCGCAGGCACCAGCTCAAGCGGCTGCAGCACCAACAGAATCAAGTCCGATGGGATTTTTTAAGCCAGCTCCGGCCGCAGGTGAACCACAACAACCGCCCGCACCGGCAGAGACTCCTCCGCCAGCCCCTGAACCAACGCAAACACCGCCTCCTGCAGAAGTACCACCTGCGCCGAGTGAAACGCCGCAGGCTCTTCCACCGGAAGCACCGCCTCCTGCTGATGCGGCGTCAAACCCGATGGGATTCTTTAAGCCCGCACCAAAAGATTCCAATCAAACCAACCAATCATGATAGAATTATTGTATGAGGGTTAAATCATGGTAATGAGCAAAGTTATGGCAGCCTGTTTAATGCTTGCGGCACAAACCTATCAAGTCCCGCCTGCCGTTATGGTCGGTATCTGGCAGGTTGAGGGTGGTAAGGTCGGTATGGCGATGCCGAATACAAACGGAACTTATGATTTGGGGCCGATGCAGATCAATACGCTCTGGTTGCCAGAATTGTCTGAAAAATGGGGCGTATCCCAGGAAACGGCTAAAAACTGGATTATGAATGATCCATGTACCAATATGGGCGTTTCAGCCTGGATTTTGCGTTCTCATTACAACGAGACAGGGTCTTTGTCGAAAGCAATTCAATATTATCACTCCCGCACCCCGAAATTCGGTTATGCCTATCGGAAAAAAGTTATTGATGCGATGGCTAGTAAAGGGCTTTTAAAGACCGGATCAACGCGATAATTTATAAAAGCTTGATGTATAAGTGAATAACCAAACTTGTCCTGAAATTTTGAACGGGATAAAGTATAAGTATAGAGCTTTGTCAAATCCGGATGAAACATGATTCAGCGTAATATTTTAATATTGTCCCTAGGGGGCCTGATTTTAGTGTCTGGCTGCAGCCAGCGCATTGAAAACCCACAAGTTGTCGCATCACCTGACAAAGTGTCGTTGATGCTTGCGGAGGCCGCAGATAGGGCGTCAAAATCCCTTGAAACCCTTGCTGCAGTTGAGCAAGCGGGATCCCCAGGTGTGGCCGTACAGCCTATTCATAATGCACCGGCTGAGCTGGAAAGAGCAATTACAGTGGAATGGATAGGTCCTGCAGAACAACTCACGCAGAAGCTCGCAGACAGAGCCAGCTATCAATTTTTAACTTATGGAAATCCTCCGCCCGTGCCATTGCTGGTGAATATCAATGTTGAAAACCGTCCTGTTATTGAAGTTCTACGCGACATCGGATTGCAGCTTGGGGCGCGTGCAGATGTTAAGGTCGATGCTCAACGCAAAATGGTTGAAATTCACTACTCACCAATTACCGGTATCGGGAGCCGGGGGTAAATGATGCGCTCGCTCACCATAGTTTTGATTTTGAGCGTCATGTTCATCGCTACGGCCTTGCCAGTGAGTGCACAAGGTCAACCGCCATCTTTGCGCGATTTAAAATATGTTGAGCCGACGGTTAAAGCCACCAAAGGTGAAGAAACAGGCTTACCTTTTGATATACGTCATGAGTCAATGAAGGAAGCTGCTTTATCCTATGGTGCACGGGGCGGGTTGGCATGGCGGACATGGCACATACGTCAAGAGCTTGAAACACGTGCATCCTATATGGAGCGGGTTTTTGATTTTCGCCAGCTTTTGATTCCCGCGCCGTCCGGTTTGATGATTGAGCCGCCGATCATTTCAGAGTCATTGAATGCAATGATCATTGATAATGGCGGAATGGAAGCAGCCGTATCTGATCGCGTTTTGAATATCAGTCAGAATGCAAAAATAGTGAGTGCACCGCGTACATGGCGTGCCTATTTAGAACGGAGTTGGGGGGAGGTCATTCAGCCACCTGACATTTTATTGCCGCAAGATAATGAAGAACGCGAAAAATGGATTCGATGGATTGAACAGGGTTGGGCAGAAGGTGTCGATCAAGCCAATGAAATTTTCCAAACTGATCTGAACCAACTGACAGCAGATTTCCGGGGTATGGTAAGATATAAACAGCTACTGAAGCAGGGTATGGTATCGCCGCCATATGCGCTTCAAGTTGATCGTGGTGTCACAGGTGGTGGTGATGAGATGCGTGTGGGTGACCGCGCAGTATCAATTACCAATCTACCTGCATTAAAACCTGGATTTGAGAGATGGAAGCCCGTAAACCGGTAAGCCTTCTAAAAGGCAAAGATAACAAAGCGCAGACTTATCCTGATGAACCAAACAGATTCATTGAGGATATGATTGACCCGTTTTTGTTGTGGTGTGTGAAGAAAAACGCCTCCGATATTACAATTCAAACAGATCGCCCTGCCTACACAGAAATTGATGGAGTTTTATATCCGGCAACTTTCCGTCCTGTAGATTCTGCGGACATGAATGTTTTTTTAACACGCATTTATGGCCCGGAGGCTGGAGCACGACTGGCCTCAGCCAAGGATCTGGATTTATCCTATGAAATCAAGCCTGATCGATATACTCGCATACGTTTTCGGGTGAACATCACGGCCATTTTATCACGTGGTCGTGACTCTGCATCTATTACAATGCGTGTTTTGCCATCCACCCCCCCCACGATGGATGAATTAAATATTGAACAAGAAATAAAGGATGCGTGGTACCCACGGCAAGGTATGGTCATAGTCACCGGGCCGACAGGTTCCGGTAAAACAACCTTGCTCGCAGCCGGTATCCGGATGAACATGGAACGTAAATTCGGATGTGGTAAGGTTGTGTGTTATGAGTCACCTATTGAATATGTGTATGATGCCATCAAATCTCCACGCTCATTAATTTCTCAAACGGAAGTACCAAGACATTTGCCCAGCTTTGCCAAAGGCGTGCGTAATGCTTTGCGTCGTAAGCCTGAAATCATCCTTGTGGGGGAGGCGCGTGATACAGAAACAATTTCAGCTTCTATCGAAGCATCACAAACAGGTCATACGGTTTACACCACGACACACACAATTGGTGTGGCGGCAACTATTCAGCGTATGGTGTCTACATTCGGCCCAGAAGAGCGTTCTGAGAGAGCTTATGCATTGATGGAAACAATTAGGCTTGTTGTGACACAATCTCTTGTTCCTAAGATTGGTGGTGGACGTATGGGGGTTCGCGAATGGATGATTTTCCCGGATGATTTTCGTGAAAAACTTTTGGATATGGCTTTTGAAGAATGGCCGGCCGAGATTTCACGACGCATCAACCAGTACGGTCAATCTATGGCGAAATCTGCAACAATTGTTTTTGAAAAGGGACAGATTTCACGCAGGCATTACTTAATGTTGTCATCAAGTACAAGTAGCGGTGAGAATTAAAAAAATATGGGTGCATTAGAAGATACCGAACATGAGAAAAAGAATTGGCACTGGAGAAATTCCATGCGCCCGGTGCGTTTCTTCCGTATGGATGCACGCGCGACGATTATTTATTTTGGCTTGATGCCATTTTGGGCGCATCCTTGGGCGTGGTTTTTGATGATTACCAACACCATTTTATTTATGTATTTAGAGAGCAAAGGCCTTACATTCCCTGCGGCTATAAGAACATTTAGAACATGGCTTTTGGGGCAAAGAAGGCCTGCTTGGCTCACAATGCGTAAACGCCGTATGATTGATTACGGCTAAAAATGAATACTCTAAAGTTTCATCTATGCCTCAGAAATATAAGGATGAATGCTTTATGAGCCTTGAGTTTTAGGGAAAGCCAAAGTAGG
>JBCCLQ010000013.1:0-16522 GCA_039026795.1 Pseudomonadota bacterium | reverse complement strand
GGAAAAATGGCTATCGATAAGATGGAAAATATCCGTGATCTGAATGGTCTTTTCATCGGACGTATAGCCTGTATCAATCAGGTATCCCTTGCCGTCGTGCTCACCGTTTTTGATCGCAACAAAGCCGACTTCATCGTAAATATTATCAATGATACCACCTTCATAATCGAGAATATCACCAGCCTTAATTTCATCAGGATAGCTTAGTGTCACGAACAAGGATCTCCCGCGGTTGTCCATCAAACCGAATGCTTGTTTTCCTTGTATAGTACAGCTTTCAAGTTTGATTTGCCCAAGCTTACAATCTTCTTCAGTTGCAAACTCAATCAAGAAATCGCGGGACATACGCGGTAAGACAGAATCATAGCGAACACCTAATTTGTCTAAAAAAGATGCATGATTTTTCAAACGCCAATAAAAAACGGGTTGCCCGACAGGAGATTGATGAAGCCCTGTTGTAATCACAAAGCGCGGTGAATCCGGCAATTTCATCATCCGCCCCACGATGTCATCATAATTTTTATATGCATCCAAAACAGGGTCATTATCGCCATCCATGTACCATTCAGGGTTTTTATTCGCCCCCTTGTAATGCTTTGAGTTAAACAAGTAATGGTGTTGAATATGCGCAGACGAGTTCAGGAACAATGATGAAAAATCAGGGCGATGTTTGCGCCACAGGCTTGTAAAGACATCCGTCAATAATTGATCCAGGAAAATCGCACGCTCATAATGCGTTTTTAAAGACTTTAGAATGTTCAGAACAATTTTTGGATTTTTCCAAACAGAATAACGAAGCGCGCCGACCAAGATAAATAAATAGCTAACGAGTTTTGCCTTACCTCCACCCGTCGCATTTGTGTTCACGGCATAAGCCAGTGCATGTGTGAGATTGGTCACTAACGCGTCACCGGTCACAGATGTTTTTGTCCATGGATCAGGCACGAAAAACGCAGGATCATACGCACGGTTCGCTGCGTTCATCGGCGACACGGCTGCGACTTTTGCGCCGTAATTATTCTCCAGATGCTCCCACAATTGCGGAATATTGGAATCCGTCATATCGCCCAACCGGAAAATTTTATGCTCGGAAAACGGTTTACCTGTTTGAATGGAAACCCATTGAATCCAAGGCTCCAGCTCCTCATAACTCTGCTCTGATGTAGTTTCGATCACAGGATGCGCATCAAAAAGTGCCTTGAAATGCGGCAAATGTCCTTCATCGGCATAAGCGTGCACCATATCGAAGTTCACTTCATTCAGACCTAGTAAGATAACAGGCTGTTTCGCATTCATGCTGCCCCCTCGTTTTTCAATCGCTTGATCATAAATCTTCAAGGTTTCCTCGACAACCTTTTCTACCGCGAATTCTTTTTCCGCCTTCGCCCGGCTGGCCTTGCCCATGGCTTCCATCAAAGTGCGGTTGGCCAAAAGGCTCTCAATCTTTTCCGCAAGGCTTTGCGCATCCTTCGGCAAAACCAGAAAACCATTTACGCCATCTTCAACGGTTTCACGACAGCCCGGCATATCCGTTGTGATAATCGGTCTGCCTGATGCCATAGCTTCAATCACAACTTTTGGCACACCTTCGCGATAATAAGACGGTAAAACAAAAAGTGTCGTCTCGCGCATCAGGTTCGGCATATCACTGACCTGCCTGTGCCAGTGAATGAGCCCTTCGTCATGCCAGGCTTGAACCTCGCTTTCAGAATGTGAATTCGGATTTTTTGGATAGGGCATGCCTGCCACTTCGAATTTTGCATCAATGCCTTTGGCTTTTAAAAGTCGTGACGCCTCCACAAACTCATGTAAGCCTTTTTCCTTGATCAAACGTGAGGAAAACAAAATACGTGGCACTCCGGTCGGCATATTCGAAAATGCAAAATTTGATAAATCAACGCCGGAGCTTTTGATAATTGTAGACTGCGACGATCCAACAGCATGATTATCGCGCATCGCTTTAAAATCATCAGGATTTTGAAAAATAATGCGTGCTTTTTTATGACGGAAAGCAAGGCGAAAGAATAAGGAAAGAACAAAACGGATTGCGTGTGCTTTCAGCGTATTTGATGAAAATACACTACCTAAGCCCGCAATTGTATAAATCCCGTTATAGCCGAATAATCTGGAGATAAGTGCCGTGTAAAAAGCATGACGCAGTGTAATCGCATGCACAATATCCGGTTTGTGCATTCGAAGAGTTTTGAAAATAGAAGCAATGAGCGCAAATTCTGATAATAAGTGTCCGTGTTCGACCAACTCAACACCATGCACGCCCATCTCTTTCATCTTTTGATCTTGAGATGCACCAGCGGTTGCAACTTTTAACTTCCAGCTTTTATCCAAAATACCTTGGGCAAGTGGCAAGCGATGCGACCAGAACCACGCCATGTCATTGAGAACCATCAAAACCTGAGGTCTCTGGGTCATGCGGCCTTGGCTTTCTGCTGGCTAAAATCGGCCGTTATCATGCGCTCTAACCCTTCTTGCAAAGTATATTGCGCTTTAAAGCCATCGTCTTTACACCGCTCTGCCTCACATGTGGTGTCCGCACAAAATTTTTGAACGCGAATGGAAGAGATCGGAAAATTCTTGCCCGTAATTCTTGCCAAACCATCAAACGCATAACCTGCGCTGATGCCAACCCCATAAGGCAGACTGAAAGACGGTTTCTCCTTACCCAGCTTTGCGTAAATGATATCTAACAGGCTATTGATATCCAGATCGGGTTTATCGGCATAATTGAACCATTCAATGCCTTCTTTTCCCGCCAGTTTAAATTTTAAAAAATCTGCAACATTGCCGACATAAGCCATGGATTTTTTATTCGACCCGTTACCGATTTTTACAAAACGGCCGCTGACAATTTGATTGATCAAGGTATGCACATTGCCGCGATTGCCCTCGCCGAAAACAACAACAGGACGCACAATAGTTGCGCTACGCCCCTCACCTTTTTCGGCCCAAAGCTTAAAATGCGTTTCGCCTTCCAACTTGCTTTTGCCGTAATCATTAAACGGCTTCGGTGCACTGTCTTCGTCAGGCATTCCGCTGTTCAAGCCATAAACGGCGAATGTGCTGGTAAAGATAATACGTTTGATCCCGTTGGCTTCAGCGGCATCGATCACATTCTTTGTACCTTTACCGTTCACATCATAATAAATAGAGCGGGGAAAAATATCGTCCCTGTGCGCAGCCGCCAGATGGTAAATCACATCGCATCCTGAAACCGCATTGATCATGGCCTGCCGATCGGTGATATCCACCGGCGTTTCTTGATTGGTATCTATACTGACAATCTGGTGCCCATCCTTTTGTAAGGCTTCGGCCAAGCGCTGACCAATAAAACCAGCACCGCCTGTAATTGCTATTCTCATTTTTTCATCCATCTTTCATACCAGGCCTGAAACATCAACGCCGTCCACAAATGACTACCCGTTGAATTTGTGGTTATGCCTTTGTTGTGATCTTGCCACGCTTTGTCAACCAAATCCGCATTTAAAAAGCCCTGATCCTTTACGATCGCAGGGTTTAACAAATCACCGGCCCAGTCCTTCAACGGACCGCGCAACCATTCATTGATCGGCACACCAAAGCCCATTTTAGGTCGTTCATAAAGCTCTTCGGGCACATGGCGTTTCAAAACCTGCTTTAACAACCACTTACCACTCAAGCCCCGCACCTTTAAGTCATGCGGCAAACGCCACACATATTCAAACAATTTATAATCCATGAGCGGTGCGCGCGCTTCCAGCGATACAGCCATCGACGCGCGATCCATCTTCACCATCAAATCATTTGGGCGATAAGAAAGGCTATCGCCATACATCATGCTTTCGGAAAAATTCAAACCTTGCGGCTGCCACACAGAATCCAATAATGGAACAATTGGGTTTTTACTCTCCTTCACAACATGTTCCGGATAATGCCAACTCGACATTAGGTAAGAATAAATCATGTTTGGATCATTCATCGCAACCATGCCGGCAAGCTTGTGAATGCGGCGGCCAAACTGCGGATAACCGGGACGCATAACATTATAAACATTCTCAGGTAATGTTTTTAGAACAGCTGCCCCGAACATCCGCATAAAATGCGGCATCCATGATACTTTTTTCCATGCGGCGGGTACCATGAAATGCCGCTCATAACCGCCTAAAATTTCATCCCCGCCATCGCCTGTTAACACAACAGTTGCCTGTGCACGTGCATATTTAGAAACCAAATGCGTTGGAATTTGTGATGAGTCCGCAAACGGCTCATCATACATATCTGGCAAGGTCGGAATAACATCTTGCGCTTCTTTTGGCGTCACATAAAATTCCTGATGATCCGTGCCTAAATATTCTGCGATTTTCTTCGCGTGCTCGGCTTCGTTATAGGCCTGTTCTTCAAAACCAATCGAAAATGTTTTGACTGCGGCAGATGCGCTTTGTTGCATCAACGCAACTACAACTGATGAATCAATGCCGCCCGACAAAAACGCACCCAAAGGAACATCGGATATCATGCGCTGCGCTGTCGCATTTTTTAATAAGCCTTCAAATTCATCGATAACTTCATTTTCGGATTTTTGAATGGGGTTTGCGCGTGCTTCATTCACCACATCGGGCATGAACCAATAAGTTTCCATGGCTTGTGATAAATCAGATCCCGCATTCATTGCACCGACTGATAGCGTTAAACGTCCGGCAGGCAGAAGCTGCCAAACATTTTTAAAAATCGAAAACGGCGCATGCACACACGCGTATTGCATGTAATTGGCCAAGGCGTTGCGATCGATCTCTGGCTCAAAATCGGGATGTTGATGAAATGATTTCAGCTCGGATGAAAATACCAAATTCTGTCCGGCCCATCCGATATAAAGCGGCTTTTTACCAAAACGATCACGAATGAAATGGATTTGGCGTTCCTGACGATCCCACAAAACAATCGCAAACATGCCGTTCAGTTTTTGCAATGATTGGTTCACACCCCATTGGTCGAACGCACTCAACATCACTTCGGTATCGGACCGCCCTCGAAAACTATGTCCCAGCGCATCCAGATCCGCGCGAATATCCAGATAATTATAAATCTCACCGTTATAAACACATACATAGCGCCCGGAACCGGACACCATCGGCTGGCGTCCTTCCGCGCTTAAATCAATAATGGAAAGCCTTCTGTGCGCCAAAACGATTGATACATCAGGATCCTGCCAAACATCGGCGTCATCGGGTCCACGATGTGCAATAGCTTCGTGCATACGCGTTGCAACCGCCTGTATTTCGCGGCGATCCATATCGCCCTTGATATTCAAAAATCCGGTAATTCCGCACATATCGCTATATTTTTCCCAAAACCCCTTAATTGTATGGAAAGCAACGCTTTGATAGACTAAATGTATAGCTGGAATGCCAAGGATATTAAAGTGAACATTGATCTTTTTGTTACCGATCACGGCGAAGCAGGCCTGATTATCGACCGCGCAGTCAAGGAACTGCCGAGCGGAGCTATTCTGGATGCTGAAACCAATTTCATGACACTGGAGTTCGCCCAAAGTACGCAGACCATGCATTTGAATATCCCGGTCGAGGACGACCATAAGGAAAAACTGCTCTTCTCCCCTCATCTTCATGTGGCCATGATGGATGACGGTATGATTGCTGATCATCGCAATATTGTTCTGCTCTACCTGAATGACCCCTATGGCGGTGAATTTGGGGATATGGCACATACAGGGCGCCCGCAGCGTTCTCTTTTGCGTTTAGAGCAATTCATGAAGCGCTGCACCTTCGCACAGGCTGTAAACCGTGTGGATGTCGGTGATGAGGGCACGGTGGGCAGCGTCCTGCAGGGCGTCAGTCCGAAAAGCCTTCAATTCGCTCCACAATTGGCGCGTGAGGTGGCAATGGATGCTACGCCGCGTATTCAACAACAATTGGGCATTTCACACGCTCCAGGCCCGAAAGGACCGGGAGGAGTTGGCGGAAGTACAACCCGCTCCATTCCTCAAAGACCCGTGCAGCCACCGCGTCGCAGCGATGATGATGAATAATTATTGAGAGCGTCTAATTTGCCGCCATTTTGCGACATTGGCATTATGCTCGGCGAGTGTTTTACTAAACGCATGACCGCCCGTGCCGTCCGCCACAAAATACAAATACTCATGCTTGGCTGGATTCAGGGCAGCCTCTATAGACGCACGACCCGGATTGGCAATCGGTCCGGGTGGTAACCCAGGGTAAACGTACGTATTATACGGATCATCGACTTCCAGATCCTTACGCAACAAACGTCGCCCAAGCGGTCCGCGCCCTTCTTCCTGCACTTTGCCTTTGGTCAGGGCATAAATAACGGTCGGGTCTGTTTGCAGTGCCATGCCTTTATGCAGGCGGTTCACAAAAACACCAGCGACTTTCGCGCGTTCATCAGCCTGACCTGTTTCCATTTCAATAATAGATGCGAGCGTTATCGCATCCTCAATCGTTTCGAACGGTAAATCCCCTGCACGCTGCGGCCATAACTCCTCTATGGTATCCTGCATAGCCTGTTGCATCCGTTCTAACTTCTGCTGTTTTGTATCGCCGGAAATAAATCGATACGTTTCGGGTAATAATGATCCCTCTGCTGGAATGTCTATAATCTCTCCGCTCAACTCCTCAACGGCGTTCAAACGCTTGACGATCTGATAACTGGTGAGGCCTTCGCGAATTGTAAAACTGCGATCAAAAACCTTACCCTCTTCCAACATCGATAAGGCTTCTGCTATCGATACTTTGGCCGGAAATTCGTACTCGCCGGCCTTTAAACTACTATTCTTCAAAAGCGCCGCAATTTTGAACAAAAGATCGGACGCGATAACAGTCTCCGTATCCAACTTGCCTGCGATGGATGACACACCCATGCCGCGTTCAATCAAGACCAGTTTTGTGTCCTGAAGTGGTCCGGGTTGCATGTACACATAAAATGCATAACCAACAGCAGCTGAGCCTAAGCCCGCTAAAATAAACAATGTTGATAGAAAGGCTAAAAAAGAATTTGGCTTGGTTGTCATACCACGTATTTAAACAGCAACATGCCTGATGCAGCAAGAATAAGTGTAAGAGTCAAAACACCGGCCATAACGCGAAACGGCAAGACTGAACTGAGCCTGTAAATACCGATAATATGAAATTTTCTACCCAAAATTGCCAGCAAGCCAAAGGCATGGATGACCCAATCCTGATACCCGTTCATCTCTAATAGGGTCATAAGGATAAGCAAGAAGGGAATCGTTTCTACGAAATTTGAATGAACCGATCGGGCTTTCATCAGGTCATCATTGCCGCCGTCACCCAATGACACTTTGTGTGTTCTGCGCTGCTGAACAACTTTCAGGTATAAGATGCTTAGAGAAATACCAAAAATCGCAGCGTATAACCCGACAACCATTTACACCGCCCTGAATATTGCTGTCGCGTTTGTTCCGCCAAACCCGAATGAGTTCGACAATGCAGTTGTAATCTTTTTCTCTTTGGATTCCTTCGGTGTCAAATCAATACCCTGACATGGTTCAGATATATTCTCCAAGTTTAACGTAGGTGGAATGACACCGCTTTCAATAGCCTTGATTGTGTAAATTGCTTCAACTGCTCCGGCCGCACCCAACAAATGCCCAATCGCGGATTTGGTGGAGGACATGGACATACTATCCAGGGATTTTTCAAACAAGCGTTTTACGGCTGTGCATTCAATGCCGTCACCAACTGGTGTGGATGTACCGTGCGCATTGATGTAATCAACATCACTTGCATCAATACCTGCATTTTTCAGCGCCGCACTCATTGCCCGGAAACCGCCATCACCGTCTTCGGATGGTGAAGTAATGTGATACGCATCACCGCTCAAGCCGTAACCAATCACCTCGGCGTAAATATTCGCGCCGCGTGCCTTAGCATGTTCGTATTCTTCCAACACAACAATGCCTGCGCCTTCGGCAATCACAAAACCATCGCGACCTTCATCAAACGGCCGGCACGCGCTTTCCGGAGCATCGTTATATTTTGTCGACAACGCTCGAGCTGCTGCAAATCCAGCCACGCCCAATGGCGTTACCGCTGCTTCCGCACCACCAGCGACCATGATATCAGAATCACCCAAAGCGATCAGGCGTGCAGAATCACCAATCGCATGCGTACCCGTTGCACAGGCCGTTACAGCAGAATGGTTCGGGCCTTTAAATCCGTATTTAATAGACACATGGCCGGACGCCAGATTAATCAGCATGGATGGAATACAAAATGGAGACAAACGCCGCGGTCCACGTTCATGCAATGTAATCGAACTGTCATACATTGCACCCAAGCCGCCAACGCCGGATCCGATCATAACGCCCGCCCGCAATTTATCCTCATCGGACAAATCAGCGATACCCGCATCTTCAACCGCTTCTTGCGCCGCCGCTAATCCATAAACGATGAATTGATCGATTTTGCGTTGTTCTTTCGGTTCAACATAAAGCGCCGCATTGAATGCGCCGCCGCTTGGATTTTCATCTTCGCTTTTCGGAACAACGCCTGCAATTTGGGATGCGATTTCGGATGGATCAAAATGCTCGATCTTACGAATGCCTTGCTTGCCATTCGTAATCTCGGACCAGTTATGCTCAACACCGACACCCAAAGGTGACAGCATTCCTAAACCGGTAACGACAACGCGTCTCATGATATGTATCCGAAAAATGAAGAGGCCGGGGATCGGGCCTCTTCGTTTACAACGCTACTATTCAGCAGCGTTTTCCTTGATGAAGTTGACAGCATCGCCAACAGTTTGAATTTTCTCAGCAGCATCGTCAGGAATCTCAACTTTGAATTCCTCTTCAAATGCCATCACCAATTCAACGGTGTCCAGTGAGTCAGCGCCAAGATCATCAATAAAGCTTGCGCCTTCTGATACCTTGTCTTCTTCAACACCAAGGTGCTCAACAACAATCTTTTTCACGCGGTCTGCAATGTCACTCATCGCTCTTCCTTTGTTTAATATGTTACTTTTAAAAACTCGCAGGACTTTACCAATCCATAATCCAATTGCAAGCGATTTTGTTTACCTAGCAGAGTTAGGCCGATTTATCGAATGTTTTCTGCGACTTAAGCCAAGGGATGATGTGGATAAGCTCCTGCATTATGGTATGTGCGCCTGCCTCTTTGAGCCTTGACTCCGCTACCGTTACATCATGTGCGCTACCTGTAAATCCAATAACATGCATGCCCGCCGCTACACCTGCATGCACACCCGGAACGCTGTCTTCAATCACCAATGTGCGTTCTGGTGTATGCCCCATCTTCTCTGCCGCATATAAAAACAAATCCGGTTCGGGCTTGCCGTTTTCAACTTGGCATTTGGTGTAGATTTTCTCTTCGGTAAAAAAGGATACAAAATCCAATTGATACAGACTTGCCAAAACATTGGACCGCTCACCGTTTGATCCCACACAAATCTCGTGCGTTTCCGAAGTGCTTTGCAAAAGCTCCAATGCCCCTGCAACCGGCTGCAATGATTTTTCTAATTTTATTTTTGCCTGCTCCGCATAACGCTCCACAATATCATCACACAACTTGATATCATGATCGCTTTCGATTTTATTGCGAATGGCCGCCCATGTTTTACCCTGAAAACTCTCCAGACATTTTTCAGGCGTGTACATGCTCAAACCATTGTCATGCAACAACTCACACGTGACTTGCGCATACAATGTTTCTGTATCCGTTAATGTTCCATCACAATCATATATGATTAAATCAAAATCACTCATGACACAGACATAGATGAAAAAGATGTCAGAGTAAGGGCAAGAACAACCAAAACGGTCAAAATAATCCGAAACCGAACGTAATCATCCGGCATTGGATCCAATTTCAAAAACTTTTTATCCATCACGAACATAGCGATGAACAACAGCGAGAAAACACCTAAAGCAATTGCAGGATAAAAAAGCCCGGCCACAAAAGCACCTAGAGCGAAAATACTCGGCAGCATTGTGAGCACGAGATAAAACGGGCACTTGCTTTCGACCGCACGTGGCCAATGCGCACCACCTAAAAAAGATAGAATAATCGCAGCATAAGCGAGCTGTGTTGAGATAAAGCGCGGATCATCTATAACAAATGAACCAACAGCCAAACCCCAAAACGGGATAAGACCCGCGTAACCCAAAACCTGATAAAAATTTTGCTTCAGAGACAAAAGTTTACACCATCGCCATGCCGCCGTTTACGTGGATCGTGGCTCCCGTGATATATGAAGCCTCATCACTGGCTAAATAGGTAACAGCGGCAGCAATATCGTCATCGCTCCCCATACGTCCCATGGGGATGGTTGCATTGATTTTTTCTTTTTGATCGTCTGTTAGGGATTCGGTCATAGCCGTGGCAATAAAGCCGGGTGCAACACAATTCACGGTAATGCCACGAGAAGCAACTTCCTGACCCATCGCCTTACTCCATCCCACCATACCGGCTTTGGAGGCCACGTAATTACACTGCCCGGGATTACCGGTCGTGCCCACAACAGAAGAAATATTAATGATACGACCCGAACGGCGTTTCATCATCCCACGCTGAACGGCCTTCGCGAGTTTGAATGGCGCAGTGAGATTCACATCCAACACGTCCTGCCATTCCTCATCTTTCATCCGCATAGATAGATTGTCGCGTGTGAGACCGGCATTGTTCACCAAAATATCAATCTGCCCCATCGCTTCGTCAGCCGATTTCACGAGCGCATCAATCGCTTCGCTGTTCGATAAATCGGCAGGTAGCACATGCACGCGATCACCAAGCTCAGCGGCAAGAGCCTTCAATTTTTCTTCATTACGACCAGACAAGCCAACAACTGCGCCTTGTGCATGCAACGCCTTTGCGATTGAGCCACCAATACCACCCGTTGCACCTGTCACCAGCGCTGTTTTTCCATTCAAATCAAACATCATTTACCCCTTTAGTTTTTCTATCAGTGTTTCAATGTCTTCCGGCGTTCCGGCATTGGTCGTTTCAATCTCTTTATCAATACGGCGCACAAGTCCGCACAATACTTTCCCACTGCCAATCTCAACCATACGCTCAACGCCCTGCTCTTTCATATACATCACGGACTCACGCCAGCGCACCATGCCTGTCACCTGATCCACGAGTAAAGTGCGAATTTCGGCAGGATCGCTTGTTTGCTTGGCTGTCACATTGGCCACAATCGGCACAACGGGCGGGCGGATATCGGCATCGGCGAGAGCATCGGCCATCCGAACAGCAGCCGGCGCCATTAACGCACAATGAAACGGCGCAGACACAGGAAGTGTTACGGCCTTCTTTGCACCCTTTTCAGTCGCCAGATCAACAGCAATCGCAACCGCTTCCTTATGACCGCTCACCACAACCTGTCCGACGGAATTGTCATTTGCGGAATCACAAATGAATTCTGCGCCCGCCTTATCGGATGCCTCACCCGCAATGTCCTGCACATCACCTAGATCAAGACCCAAAATGGCCGCCATGGCACCAACACCGACCGGAACAGCCTTCTGCATTGCTTGGCCACGAATTTTCAAAAGCTTAGCCGCTTCGGCAACATCAAAAGAGCCAGCCGCCGTCAGTGCGGAATATTCGCCCAAGGAGTGCCCCGCCATAAACGCACAAACATGCGCAGGATCGATCCCGCCTTGCTTGTTCAGTACACGCATCACAGCCATAGAGACGGACATCAGTGCAGGCTGTGTATTCTCTGTCAGATTTAATTCATCTTCAGGGCCTTCGAACATCAAGCTCGATAATTTCTGGCTAAGCGCATCATCAACTTCTTCAAACACCTCGCGCGCATCAGGGAAGGCTTCTGCCAACGCTGCTCCCATTCCGGGGCTTTGCGATCCTTGCCCGGGGAAAACAAATGCTGTGCTCATATTTTTATATCCTTATTGGTTATTCGGACACACCATGCATGGCCGACAATCCCGCCGTCAATACCTAGATTTGGGGTTTTTAACATGTGATTTCAACAACATGCGGTAGTAATAACGAAATAATAGTAGCTTTTTACGCCGAATCGTGTATTATTATTTTTCTAGTCTACATAGTAATAACTAGTGCATTGCAAAAAGAAGTTGATCACGACTTCGCTACTTTAGAAACAACTAAAGTAAAGACGACTAAAAAGTAAATAACGGGAATGGTGTAGAGGGCTCATTGTAAAACAATAATAATCGTGAGGAGATGAACGATGAGCTCTTTAGTAAAAAGTGAAAGAAAACAAGTCATACGACGTGTGCTTGAGGAAACTGGGTTTGCCTACACGCTGAACTGCGAACATTCGCATAGCAATGCGGATTTCGCCGAGTTTGCAAGTTGCCAAGCTCTCGATTCCTTCAAAATGGCCCTGAAAGACCCAAATCTGAGCTACGAAGATCTGTGCCGTATTCTGCGTAAAGCCACACGCAGGGAAGCACGCAAAAGCTGTAAGACACCTTGGTCCGTCTTCATGGCCAATTACCTGGAGAAACATGCGAACACAAATGAAGCGATAGCCGTAAATTAACCAGATACGCTCGATTCACAAAAATGCCTGCGCTTTACCGGTCATCTGGAGCGCAGGTTTTTTCTTGCATATATCTCTGAAATCCGTATAACAGCGCCATACATAACCTCGCTGATAGATATGAGCTGTCAGCTTTGCCTGCAAATCAATAGTGAATTCAGGCGTTTAACCAAGAGGAGCATATAGATGCCTATATACGAAACCGTGTTTATTGCACGGCAAGACCTCAGCGACGCTCAAGTTAAAGAGCTCGTTGATTCAAACGAAAAAATCATTAAAGACGGTGGCGGAAAAGTCCTGAAAACTGAAAATTGGGGCCTGCGCACACTGGCTTATCGCATCAACAAAAACCGTAAAGGTCACTACGTTTTGATGGAATCCGACACACCGGCTCCGGCCTTGTTGGAAATGGAACGTGTGATGCGCCTGAACGAAGATGTGATGCGCTACATGACAATTAAACTGGACGAGCCGACAAAAGAACCTTCTGTGATGATGGCCGGCGACAAAACCGAAGAGAAGGAGGCCGCATAATGGCTGATGCAAAGAAAACATTTTTCAAACGTAGAAAAACATGCCCTTTTTCCGGTGATGAGGCTCCTGCCATTGACTGGAAAGATTACAAAACGCTGAACCGCTTTGTGTCCGAGCGCGGCAAAATCGTACCGTCTCGTATCACAGCTGTCAGCAACAAAAAACAACGCGAACTGGCCAAAGCCATCAAACGTGCCCGCTTTATGGCACTGATGCCTTACGTACGCCAGGACGGCGACAGCCGTTAAGGAAGGATTAGAAACATGGCAACACAAGTAATCTTACTCGAAAAAATCGAGAAACTGGGAAACATGGGCGAAGTCGTCAATGTCAAACCAGGCTATGCCCGTAACTACCTGCTTCCACAAAGCAAAGCGTTGCGTGCAACCAAAGACAACATTGCTTATTTCGAAGCCCAAAAGGCGACTTTGGAAAAAGCCAATGAAGAGAAGAAAAAAGCAGCCGAAAAAGTTGCGAAGACACTGAATGGTTTGAAAGTGGCCATTATCCGTCAGGCATCCGAAGGCGGACAGCTTTACGGTTCTGTGACATCACGCGATATCGCAGAAGGCGTTGCGGAAACATCTAAGGAGAAAATCGAACGCTCCATGGTGGCTTTGAACCAAAACTTCAAAACTATCGGTTTGTTCCCTGTTGAAGTCGCACTTCACCCTGAAGTGAAAGTGGAAGTCACAGTGAACATCGCACGCTCATCTGATGAAGCGGAGATCCAGGCGAAGACAGGCAAGGCCCTGATCGCTGATGAGATCGAAGCGGAAGAAGCAGCCAAAGAGCAAGCCGAAGCGGACGCCCGTGAAGACCTCATGGAAGCGGATGCCTTGGAAGCGGAAAAAGCACGCGAAGCGGAAGAAGCAGAAAAAGCTGCTGAGGAAGCTGCCAAGTCCGAAGAGAAATCAGCCGCCCGTGCAGAGAAAAAAGCGGCCAAGGCCGAAGCTGAGGCTGAGGAAGCTGCCGCCGCAGAAGCAGAAGCGGAAGCTGGCGAAACTGCAGAAGAAGACAGCGAAGCACCGGAAGCAGCTTCTCCTGAAGAGGCCGAAGGAAAAGAAAAAGCTGAATAGTTTTTTCGCAACATACGAATTTAAAAAACCCGCGCATCAAAACGCGGGTTTTTTACAGCTTCTCCCCGCTATTCACAGCTATGCTCCCGAAATTCTCTTCAACTCGTAATGCTTTTCGCATAACGTTGTATGATGAATTCATTAGACGTAGCACTATCTGCATCCAACGATGATGCAAATGATCCCGACTTCCGCACCCTGCCGCAAAATATAGATGCGGAACAAGGATTGATCGGTATGTTGCTGATCGACAATCGTCACCTCGAAAAAGTCAGCGATTTTTTACGGCCAGATCATTTTTTCCAGCCCGTGCATGGGCGCATTTTCGAAGCTATCAATACGATGGTGGATCGCGGGCAGTCGGCTTCACCCGTGACGCTGAAAGGATATTTTGAAAAAGATGACGGGCTTAAGGATGTTGGCGGCGCACGCTATCTGGCTGAACTCGCAAGCGAAGTGCCGCTCTTAAACGACGCCAAAGATTACGCCCAAACCATTTATGATCTGTATTTGCGCCGCGAACTCATCACGCTCGGTGAAGATGTGGTCAATGATGCCTATGATCAGCAAATTGATCGTGATGCATCCAACGCGATTGAGGCGGCGGAGTCGAAACTTTTTGCGCTCGCGGAAAGCGGACAAGTCGGCAAAGGGTTTATCACACTGAAAGACTCCGTTCTCACTGCGATCGACATCGCCGAAAAAGCCTACAAGACCGATAGCCATGTCACAGGAATTGCAACCGGCTTAACAGATCTGGATTCCAAACTCGGCGGTCTTCATGATTCAGACCTACTCATCCTCGCTGCGCGGCCTTCTATGGGTAAAAGCTCACTAGCTATAAATGCTGGATACAATGCTGCCAAAAAATATGCGGAAACCGGCGGCAAAGAAGGCGCTCGCGTTGGCTTTTTCTCCCTCGAAATGTCATCAGATCAAATAGCGACGCGTATTCTGGCCGATGAGGCCAGTATTTCGGGTGACGCGATCCGAAAAGGAAATATCAACGAATCCGACTTCCGCCGATTTGTCGAAGCCTCGCAAAAACTTTCTCAAGTGCCGCTTTATATTGACGATACGCCCGCCTTGTCCATCGGCGCGGTACGTGCCCGCGCTCGCCGTTTAAAGCGTCAACATGGCCTCGATATGCTGATGATCGACTACCTGCAACTTTTGCAAGGGACAGGATCACGACAAAGCAGCGAAAACCGCGTCCTTGAAATCTCGGAAATCACACGCGGCCTCAAAGCCATCGCAAAGGAACTCGGCATTCCCGTAGTCGCCCTCTCACAGCTTAGCCGTGCGGTCGAACAACGCGAAGACAAACGCCCGATGCTGTCTGATTTGCGTGAATCCGGATCGATTGAACAGGACTCGGATGTAGTCATGTTCATCTACCGCGAAGAATATTATCTCTCCCGCCGCGAACCGGACATGAACGATGCCACCAAGCATGGTGAATGGCAGGAAAAAATGAATGACATGCACAATATCGCCGAAGTCATCGTTGCAAAACAACGTCACGGACCGATCGGCACTGTGAAGCTCTTCTTCGATTCTAACTACACCCGCTTTTCGGATCTCGACACCCGCCACTATAGTAGCTCAATTGGACATACAAAAAGCTTAGATGCTCCTCAGAAGACACTCCCAAGCCAATAGACGTCATTGCGAGGAGGGCTAAAAGCCCGACGCGGCAATCCAGCTTGTTGATCTGGATTGCTTCGCTCCGCTCGCAATGACGATAAAAAGATATATAAATGTTAAAGCTTTTCTTGCGGACCTATATACGTTAGAAAAAATAGTCTAAACAAGATGTTATGGGACGCATGAGCAAAGATACCAATATTATTGAAGGTGCCAAAACCCCGCAGACCGTGGACAGGTTACTCAATCTGTTTCTGAATTTCTGTCAGGCTATAGGCCACTCCATGCTCGCTTTTTTCGAAAGTCTTGGCCGTCTCGCGATGTTTGTGGGCTTGGCCGTTGGGAAATGCTTCACACCGCCTTGGTATCCGCGACTGATGTTGCGCCAGTTCATTGACATTGGTTACTACTCTTTACCTGTTGTGGGTATGACCGCCCTGTTTACAGGTATGGTGCTAGCCTTACAAAGCTACACCGGATTTGCCCGTTTTAATGCGGAAAGTGCAATTGCCAGCGTGGTTGTCTTATCTGTAACCCGGGAATTAGCTCCTGTTCTGGCAGGCTTGATGGTCGCCGGGCGCGTTGGAGCGTCTATTGCCGCTGAAATCGGCACAATGAAGGTCACCGAACAAATTGATGCTTTAACAACCTTGTCCGTCAATCCGGTCAACTATCTGATCACACCGCGCATTATTGCAGGAACCATCATGTTACCTGTG
>JBCCLQ010000012.1:0-16801 GCA_039026795.1 Pseudomonadota bacterium | reverse complement strand
GTGGAATAATTGAATTTTCCCACAGGGCTTCAAATTGTATCCGGTATGCGTCAGCAACCATTGGGTAGCTGTTCACAATGATTGTAGGTTCTGGTTCAAAAAGCTGGATTGCGAATTTGTCGCCGTAAACAATAAAAGGAACGGGCAGGAACTGTTCTTTCGGTATCCACCTATATTCAGCGTATTCTTTTGCTGGAAAATAGATGTCTCCTTCTTTTTGTAGAATTTTAAACTTTTTAGCTTGGAGTGATTCCATGCGCTCAACGTGAGGGTATGCTTCCTTTTCGAGCTTGTCGGCATATTTTGAGTCATCGACATAAGCCTGTAAGACTTCTCTATCATCTCTTTGCAGAGTTTCGAATACATCCATGGAGTATTGGAGATACCCTTCGGTTCCTCTCCATATTTTAATGTCTGCACTTTTTGTGCGAACGCCATCCAAACCAATAAATTCTACGCCGGCGGATTCAAAAGCCTTGCGGATAGCATCCAGCGTGCTGGCGCGTGGAGTGGATTGGCCGTTTTCAATGGAACCGATAGATGTTGCAGATATGCCTGTACGCTCGGACAAGTCAGCTTGTGACCAGTCAAGTATCCCTCTTGCGCCCCGAATTTGAGCCGTTGTAATAGACATTCTTACGTAAAATCCTAACTTAACTTACAATCCGCCATTGTTTGTATTGGGTGTTGATACCTCAATCTGGAAAATTGAGCAAGGAAAAAATCTTAACTTTTTCTTAAATTTTTAACGTTTCACACCCTTAATCTCTGAAATAACCAAGTTTAATAATGGATTATCTCAAGATTTTGTATATGGAAATATGCATAAAACTGAGCTATGCGTCAAGCGAATAATGCATATATATAATAAGCAGACAATTATTGCTATGTGGCAAGGGCTTACGCCGCTTTAGAGGCCTTGTCAACCAAGCCTTCGCGGCGAAGCAGAGCCTTTGGATCGGCATCGCGTCCACGGAATCGGTTATAAAGTATGTTGGGATGTTCGCTGCCGCCTTTGGACAGAATCTCGATTTTATACTTTTCTGCTGTATCGCGGTTATAGAGGCCGGTTTCAACGAAGAATTCGAATGTATCGGCATCCAGCACTTCCGCCCATTTGTAGCTGTAATAGCCTGCGGCGTATCCTCCGGCAAAGATGTGCCCGAAGGATGTAGACATCGGGCCAGACAAACGCGGGAAGAGAGTTGTGCCTTCCATTGCAGCATCTTCAAACTCCGTCACGCTTTCAATCATTTCGGGATCTGCTGTATACCAGGCCATATCCAATAAGCCGAAACCTGTTTGGCGCAGTCCACCCCAACCCACCATGAAGTTTTTGGCAGCATTGAGTTTGTCCACCAGTTCAGCCGGAATTTTTTCGTCTGTTTCATAATGTTCAGCGAAGAGGTCTAGCGTTTCTTTTGTGTAGCACCAGTTTTCCTGAACTTGAGAGGGGAGTTCGACAAAATCCCACAGCACGCTTGTGCCCGCATGCGATGAGTAAGTGACATCGGACAAAAGGGCATGTACGGCATGGCCCATTTCATGGAACAGTGTGGAGACTTCATCGAATGTCAGAAGAGAAGGCGTTTCTTTAGTTGGTTTGGTGAAATTGCAGACAATCGCAACAATCGGACATTCGATTTTACCATGGTAAAGGCCTTGATCACGGTAGCTGGTTTTCCACGCGCCCGGCTTTTTGCCTTTGCGCGGGAAGAAGTCGGCATAGAACAAACCGATGAATTTATCGCCGTCATGCACTTCAAACGCTTTGACATCCTCATGCCAGACGGGGTAATCGCTTGAAGGTTTGAATTCCAGACCGAACAGTTTGGTGAAGTGATTGAATGTTCCATCCAAAACGCGATCCAGTTTAAAGTAGGGGCGTAAGTCTTCGGAACTGAAATGGAATTTATCCTGTTTTAATTTTTCTGAATAATAGCCAACATCCCAGGGTTTGAGATTTTCGGGGCCATCTTGTTGTGCGGCAAATTCCTTTAGCATTTCCAAATCCGCTTCGGCCGCCGGCTTATAGGTTTTGAGCATGTCCTGTAAAAAGCCCATAACGGTTTCAGGGGTTTCAGCCATGCGGCGTTCCAGAACAAAGTGCGCGTGATTATCGTAGCCCAAGAGTTTCGCGCGTTGATCACGCAAGGACACGATTTTCAAGACGTTGTCGCAGTTATCATATTGATCTTTATACCCACGAGAAGAAAAGGCACGCCAGATTTGTTCGCGTAAAGCCCGGTTATCCGCGTAAGTGATGAAAGGAATGTAGCTTGGGAAATCGAGGGTAAAGAGCCACTTGCCGTTCATGTCTTTTTCTTCGGCGGCATGTGCCGCGGCTTCAATGGCTGTTTTGGGTAAGCCTGCCAAATCCTTTTCATCCGTAATCACCAATTCAAAATCATCGGCGGATTTTTTTACATTCTGATTGAAGGCCGGGCCGAGCGTCGACATTTGCTCGTTGATGGCTTTCAGCTTTTCTTTGTCGTCGTCATCCAAAAGCGCGCCACCACGGACAAACCCTATATATGTGTCTTCGAGTAAAGTCTGTTCTTCAGTGTTCAGATCAAGACTATCGCCTGCATCATAAACAGCTTTGACGCGTGCAAACAGATCGGCATCCATGGACACATCACTGCTGAAATTCGCATTGAGTGGTCCGATTTCATCGGCGAGCGCCTCGAGCTTATCATCTGCATTGCAGTGGAGCTGGTTGTAGAAAATACCTGCAACTGTGCCCAAGCGCTCGGACGCTGTTTCCAAAGCCACAATTGTGTTTTCAAATGTGGCTTCGCCGGATGCGCTTTTGATTGCTTCTATGTTACCGCGTGCTTCTTCAATCGCCTGTTTAACAGCCGGGAGGAAGTGGGAAGCTTCAATCTTATTGAAGGGCGGCGCCTGATACGGCAAATCAAAAGGGGCCAGTAATGGATTGTCAGACATAATACGCGATAAACCTTTTCTTTTTGCGCCTCAAACCCTTATATCAGAACTATGAAGGGCGCTCCTGTTTCAAAACATTTTGATGATGTGTATTTCTCTGCCGATAACGGTTTGGCGGAGACACATCATGTGTTCATAGAAGGTAATGCCCTTCCCACGGCTTGGCAAGGGGTGGAACGCTTTGTTATAGGGGAGACTGGCTTAGGCACGGGGCTCAATTTCTTGGCGGCTTGGAAGCTGTTTGAGGAAACGGCTGATCAGAATGCGCAGCTTCATTTTGTATCCTTTGAAAAATTTCCACTTGGTGCTGATGACATACGTCAGGCATTGATGCCGTTTGCAGATGAGTTGGGCGATTACATCGATCGGTTTTTGGAAGCATACCCCATTCTTATTCCCGGCTTTCATCGCGTGTCCGTGAGCGATCGTGTTTTTCTGACGCTGATTTTTGATGACATCAACGAGGCGATACCGCAATTGGATGCAGCTGTTGATTGCTGGTTTCTGGATGGATTTACGCCCGCGAAAAATCCGGAGATGTGGACGGACACGGTTTTTGAAAACATGGCGCGCTTGAGTGCGAGTGGAGCAAGCTTTGCAACTTTTACGGCAGCGGGTGATGTGAAGCGCGGATTGCAGGCCGCCGGATTTGAGGTGCAAAAAGCCGATGGTTATGGCCGTAAGCGTGACATGTTGATCGGCGCTTATAAAGGTGAGCGAGAGCCACAGAAGATTTCAAAACCAAACGTTGCGATTATTGGTGGTGGGCTTGCGGGCACATCCTGCGCCTATGCGTTAAAGCGATACGGATTGTCGCCTGTTATTTATGATCGCCATCAGGGGCTTGCGCAAGAAGCTTCCGGAAATCCTGCAGGGTTGTTTAACCCACGCTTTTCAGCATTCCGGACAGGTGAATCCGATTTTTATGCATCCGCGTTTGCGCAAGTTTTACAAAATTTTGATCAGTTTGATGATATCGATTTGAATATGGTTGGCGCACTGCATGTTATAAATTCGGATGAAAAAACAAAGCGTTTTCATACCATGTTGGAAAACTGGATATGGCCTGATGACGAGATGCAAATAGTTGATGCTGAGGCTGCGAGTGAGATCGCAGGGATCACAATTGATAAAAGCGCATTATATTTGAAACGCTCCGGCTCGGTTAATCCTGCAAAGCTGTGTCATGCTTATGCCGAGGGTGTGGAAGTTGTTCATAAAGACATAGACAGCCTCAACGATATCGATGCGGATATTATTGTGTTGGCGAGCGGTTCAGCCGTGAAAGATTTTGTGCCATGGTTACCCACCCATGCTGTTCGCGGCCAGGTGACATCGATCAAAGAGAGTGATCTGTCCGAAAACCTGAAATGTAATTTGCATTATGGCGGATATATTTCAGCCGCGCGAGATGGCGAACATATGGTGGGATCCACATTCCAGAAGTGGTTGTCGCATACGGATGTATTGGATGAGGACCATACGGATAATCTGGATCGTTTGCGTGAGAATGTTTCTGCCTTTGCTGATGCGGATTTCGAGATCAGATCAGGGCGTGCTGGTTTACGCACATCATCAAAGGATCGTTTTCCGATAGCCGGCAAAGTGCCGAATATGGAGAATGTTTATGTATCCACGGCGCATGCATCGCACGGGATTGTATCGTCACTGGCATCTGCGCAAATGATTGCCGATCAAATCACAGGCGCGCCCTTCAGTCAGTCCATCAAGAGCCAAAAAAGCCTGTCAGCACAAAGGTTTATAGACCGCGCCATCAGAAAGGGAGAGGTTTTGGACGGATATGACGGGAATTTAGGATAAATTCCATACATAACTGCGCCAGCGCCTGTAATTTCTATGATATACTGAACCTTGGGTTACATTTGGAAATCAAAGCCAAGGTGGGGTTATGTTATTTAAAATTAAAAATAAAATTCTACAATGGGCTCATTCAATTAGAGGAGCCACTGCGATTGAATATTCTTTGTTGATCGCAGGTATCGCAATGGTTTTAACGGTTGTTACGTTTTTGCTGGGCGATGAAATCGGAGCTTTGTTTGACGCACTGATTGCAGGTATGCAGCAATAGAATGTGGGTATAAACGCTCATCTTTTTTCTGAAATCGTTGATTTACAAGGCTTTCATCTGTAAGCCATATAAAGGATTTCGTTGGGTCTAACGATGAGGGGTATCCTTTGTACCTGATTGCGTTTTTAGGATTTCTTGTTGCGTGCCTTTGCCTGTTTTTCGGGCGGAAGATTGCTTTGAGCTTTGGACTAGCCGATAAACCCGGTGGGCGCAAACATCATAAAGATACAACGCCGCTTTTCGGTGGGCTTGTCATCATTCCTGTTTTTGTTTTGAGTTTAATTCTAGCCGGTCTGGGCGATGAGTACTGGGTGCTGATTGTTGCTGCCATTTTACTGCTTGGGATGGGTGTGTTGGATGACTTTGTTCCGATCAACCCATTTTTAAAATTTGCAATTCAGGTCTGGATTGCGTGTTTTGTCGTAGTTTTCGGCGGCGTTGAAGTCACCAGCCTAGGGAATTTGTTCGGATTAGGAACTGTAGAATTATATTTTATTTCAAAACCGTTTTCTGTGATGTGCCTAGTGTTGTTGATGAATGCCATGAATATGATTGATGGCGTAGACGGTTTATCCGGTGGTCTGAGCGCAACTATGTTGTTTGTGTTGTTGGTTGTTTCTGCCTTTGCAGGGGGTAGCGATAATGTTCATGTTTTGATGTTGATGATTGCACCGCTTCTGGCGTTTTTGTTATTCAATGCGCGCTATCCTGGCCACGCGAAAGCGTCGGTGTTTATGGGGGATGCAGGAACTTTGGCATTGGGCCTTATTGTCGGTTGGTTTGCAATTAAATGCGCACAAGGCGCGGATGCGGTAATTGCGCCATCCATCGTGCCCTGGGTTGTCGGGATTATGGTTGTGGATACTTTTGCCGTGTATTTGGTGCGAGCCATGAACGGTCAAAACCCGTTTAGCGCCGACCGCAGGCATATTCATCATCGTATGATCGATTGCGGCATCCTCGATGGTCGTGTGACTTTGATTTTACTTGTATTTACGGCCTTAACAGCAGCAACTGCTATTTTCATGCATCAAGCGGGTACCCCCGATGTTGTGATTTTCGGTCTCTGGTTGGTTTTCTTT
This sequence comes from Pseudomonadota bacterium, assembly GCA_039026795.1. GTDB lineage: Bacteria > Pseudomonadota > Alphaproteobacteria > Micavibrionales > Micavibrionaceae > JAUHXT01. The sequence goes on along the minus strand of JBCCLQ010000012.1, from coordinate 10,681 downwards.
TTTGCTCATATTGCGTTCACATTTCGTCCACAGAGTTATGAACGTATGTTCAGGTGCTTTGCTTGACGCTCACCAGCGCCTCACATAGCCTTGTTAAATGATATTCAAGCGTAAATCGTTGTTGATGATGGGGGTTGCCGGACTGGTGCTGGCCGGCTGTTCATCTGAACCCAACAAGATTGCCGATAAAGGAACGGCGATGCCGCCGCCTGAAATCCAGGAAGCTAAGATATCGACACAACCCAAAGGTTTGAATTTGGGGTCTCCCGCCACTTCACCTGTCATTCCACCCGCCACGAAAATTGCAGTGCGCGATGCTGATGATCTGGTGCCCAATCCGCCGGCTACAGTTGTGGTTATGCAGCAAGACATTGATACCGCACCCGCCAATCAAAAGCCTGATGTGGAAACACGGATTGCGAATTTGGAAGCGCAGTTGGCGGCCTTACGTGCCGATTACGATAAGATTGTTCCCACATTTAAAAAACTATCTGTCAACACAGACCGACTGGTCAGTTTGATGAATGAATTAGAGGACGGAGCAACAGTGGCCAATATCGCACCTGCCGCTGGACCGACCATGGCTCTTGGGATTCAAGGGCAAAGTGTTGTGCAGGATATCCGTTTTGGTCAGCATGGAAACAAAACGCGCATTGTGATGGATGTCAGTGATCTGAGCGAATACAACTACCGCATTGATAATGATGCGCGTACCATGACGATCCGCATGCCGCAGGCGGCATGGAGTGCCAAAACAAAAGGCATGTCCGATTTGTCTGATTTGGTTAGTAGCTGGCAGTATCAGCCCTTGGGTGAGAATGGTAGTATGCTGATTTTGGATTTAAGGGAGCCTGTGAAACAAATTGGTGGAAATGCTTTGCCACCGAATGGTGAAAAGGGGCCGCGTATTTATATTGATATCGCCCCATCCTTTGGCTCTTAAAGTTACTTCAACCAGCGTTGCATTACGACGCTTGCCGTTAAATCTCCGGTCACATTAATTGTCGTGCGACACATATCCAATATGCGATCCACACCCAGAATAATCGCAATACCGTATTCGGGAACGCCGATGCCCACAAGAATGGTCGCAAGAACCACAATGCCAACGCCCGGTGTGCCAGGTGTTCCGATGGATGCGCCGATGGTTGTGACGAGCAGGAGAAGCGTTTCGGTGGCGGTGAGTTCTACACCAAAAATCTGGCACAGGAACAAAGCGGCGATGGCTTGATACATTGCCGTTCCGTCCATGTTGATGGTAGCGCCGACAGGAATGGTGAAGCGTGCTACATCTTCGGACACATCCAGTTTTTCCTCAGCCGCTTGAATAGATAGTGGCATAACGGCGGCAGAAGAGGAGGTCGAGAACGCCAAAAGTTGCACCTCCCTTATTTTTGAGAAAAAGGTTAGCGGGTTGCGTCCGCCAATGATCACTATGATCGCCATGTAAACACCAAGCATGCAAATCAGGCCGAGGATAACAGTGACAAAATAAGCGCCAACACCGACCAACGCGTCAAAGCCGATGCGGATAATGACTTCACAGATCAGGCCGAAGACGGCGTAAGGTGCGATGGCCATGGCCCAGCTGATAATTTTCATGGTCGCGACCTGACCGAACACGCATAAGTCATGAAACGGTTTGGTTGTATCTTTCGGCAAAGTCAGTATGACGATACCGATCAGGATACCCGCTATCACAATTTGCAGCATGTTGCGTTCCAGACTTGCTTGCGTGAAATTGGTCGGGATCATATTGGCGATGCGTTGCGGGATGGTCAGCTCATCGAAGGTTTGTGTGGGAACGATCCCTGCTGATGCACCAACGGCATCATCGACGAATTGCGTGTCTACAAATTGTCCGGGCTGGATCAGATTGACCAGCAAGATGCCGATGGAAATGGATATTGCTGTCGTTGCAATAAAGTAACCGACAAGCCGAAAGCCGATATTCTTTAAAAAACCCAGATCGCCGCTGGTCGTGATACCCAAGATGATGGAGCAGACCACAAGCGGTACGATGACCATCTTAATGAGTCCTAAAAAGATAATCCCCGGTAGTGCAATCCAACCACCGACTTCATAGGCCGTTTCGGTTGGAAGCAAAGCGCCGCCCGATGGGGAGAGTAGCAGTCCGACCGCGATACCCAAAAACAGCCCAATCAGGATTTTCAGCCATAAATGCTGCGCTATCAGGCTTTGAATGGATTTGTTGAGGCTTTTGCCGCGCGCGCTTTGAGATCCTGAAAACTTCATTTGATGCTCCTGAATTTAAGGGTATGCTATCGCAAGGATATAAAAAAGGTTTTATTTTTTTCGAAGGGTTCTGAAAGTTGGTGCGTATTACCCATACAAACCAAGAAAACGGAGATAATATGATGAAGAAGTTGATGATGTTAACGGCTTTGGCCCTTATGATACAAACCGCCCCTGTTCTGGCTAATGATTACAGTGATGCCGGGGGTAAAGGTAAAATGTTTGAAAAGCATGACGCTGATGGTGATGGTGTGATTTCAAAAGTTGAATTCCTGAATCATGCCGAAGAACGCTTCGATAAAATGGATGCGGATGGTAATGGTTCTGTATCGCAAGAAGAAGGTAAAGAAGCCCGCGAAAATATGCGCGAGAAGATGAAAGAAAAACGCGAAAAATGGAAAGAGCGTAAAGAGTCATCAGGCGAATAAACAAGAAAGACAAGAATGGCAAATCCTCAAAATCACGAGGAAACGGATGAAAGCCTGATGGTCCGCATACAACAAAGCGATCATCAGGCTTTTGCCGTTTTGGTGGAACGGCATACAAACCGTTTTTATGCGATGGCATACCGCTTATTAGGCCATTCAGGAGATGCAGAAGATATGGTACAGGATGCGTTTTTAAAAATCTGGGATAACCCATCCATCTGGAAATCAGATCGAGGTGCGAAATTCACAACGTGGTTTTATCGTGTGGTGAATAATTTATGCATCGACCGCATGCGCAAGCGCGAAAAAATGACATCATCCGAAATCATGGATACGTATGAAGATGAAGGAATGTTGCAGGACGTCAGTTACCAAGAACGTCAGGAGCAAGCGTATTTAGAAGAGGCTATGCAGGCATTGCCGGACAAACAACGCGCGGCATTGAATTTATGTTTCTACGAAGGCCTCAGCAACAAGGATGCCGCGGATATATTGGGCGTTAAGGTGAAGGCGCTTGAGTCCTTGTTAATGCGCGCCAAAGCGAATTTGAAAGATCATTTAACCCGTCAGGGAATATTACAGGAAAGGGAGAGTGCGTGATGAACGATGATTTGAATCAACTCTTAAACAAAAAATATGCTCCGGATGCACCAAGCAATTTGGCATACCGGATCATTGATGCGGCGAAGAATAGGAAGAATAAAAAACCACGCAATGTTTGGGAGGAATTGTCATGGATGTTTATCGTGCCACGTCCTGCACTTGCGTTGGGAGTCAGTGTTCTGATTGGTCTGATGATCGGGTTTCAGGGCGGTAGTGTTCTGGACACATCGCTGTATTCAGACTGGACATCATTTTTGATTGTTGATGAAGGGGGATGGCTATGAGCCGGACTTTAAAAATTATTTTTACAGTATCGATTATCCTGAACATTGTGCTGATCACAGCGGCGGTGGGATATGTTCATAAACGTATGCAATATGGATACGGAGCGGACAAATATCAGGAGTTAAGTGAAGAAGGGCGCACGTTAATTCAAGAGAATTTCAAAGAGCGCCGTAAAACCATGAGGCCGGTGTTTAATGATGTTCGAAAAGCCAAGGCGGAGATGGAAGCCGTTTTATCAGCTGATATATTCGATGAGCAGGCTTATGATGCCGCCGCAAAAAATCTACTGGATGTTCGGGATGGAATGTCACGCAGCATGTCTGAGAATGCCAAAACGTTTTTAAAAGAACTGTCTGTTGAAGATCGCAAAGCCATGGCAAAGCAGATGACCAAGCGTTTGAGCGGGCACGGTGGAAAAGGCCGTGATAAGGGCCGTATGGAACGCTTTAAAGAGCGAAATTCAGAGTAAATTTGCGCCTTTTAGCCCCAAAATCGTATAATTTGAGGGTAATAAAAATACAGGATACAGAGGTTTAAAATGGGATTTTCAAGTGGTCGATATGACGGAGGTGGCGGCGAAACCGAAAGGTTGATCGGTAAAGTCGAAGATATCAAGAATTCACCTGAAAAAGGCAAGCAGCGTTTAACGGTACGTGAGAGAGATGCGGGCCGTCGATCTGTTTCCGTTGATGTCAATGCAACTGATGCCGGAAAAATAAAGCGTAAAGAAACATATGCGTTTGATGTTGAAGAGCGTTTTTCTGAAGGCAAGTACGGACAGGAACGCGGCCGTTTTTCCCAAAGTAAATATAAGACTTATACGACGGATACTACCCCTGAAGTTTACGAGGGCCCCATTGGTGGCGATGACCGCTGGAACAGGTTTAGCAGTGGTAATCGTGGCGGTGGCGGATTTAAAGGCGGCGGTGTTGGTCCAGGCGGATTTAACGGTGGTTCCAAGTATTAAAGATTTCCATCCATAAATTGTTTGTGACGCACCCGAAACGCATGTGCCTTTTCGGGTGTTAATGTATCAATGCAGTGATGGCAAGATACGCCCTTTTCGTACGCTTTATGTTTTGTGTCTTCCTCGGATAATGGCATGCGGCAACCGTAGCAGAGCATATAAGGGCTTTCCTGTAAGTCCTGTCCTACAGCCACGCGGCGGTCAAAGACGAAGCAGTCACCATCCCATTTGCTTTCATCCGCCGGAATGGTTTCCAGATATTTTAGAATGCCGCCTTTAAGGTGATAGACTTCCTCAAACCCTTCAGCCAGCATGTAGGATGATGCCTTTTCACAGCGAATACCACCCGTACAATACATAGCGACTTTTTTATGCTTGGCAGGATCCAAATTCTTTTTCACATACTCAGGGAACTCCACAAAAGTTCCTGTTTGCGGATCGGTTGCGCCTTCAAACATACCAACGGCAGTTTCGTAAGTATTGCGCGTATCAATGACAATCATGTCAGGGTTGTCGGCAAGCAGTGTGTTCCAGTCCTCGGGTTCAACATATGTGCCAACAGCTTTTGCCGGATTGGCCTGTGGTTGACGCATGGTGACGATTTCTTTTTTATTACGGACTTTCAGTCTGCGGAATGGCTGTTCAGCGGCAGAAGAGAATTTAAGTTCGCCTTCACGAATGCCGAGCTTGTTGTCTAGAAAATCGATGATCGCATCAAGACCGCTTTCCGGTCCAGCGATGGTGCCATTAATACCTTCGGGTGCAAGCAGTAGCGTGCCGACAATATCGTTTTTCACGCATGCGGCCTTAACGACGGCCTGCATGGCAGGTACATCGGTGACTTCAACAAATCTATAAAGGGCTGCTACTTTCCAAGTCATAGTCATTTCCTTTTACTTTTTTCAGTGCGTTACTACGCTCCTAAAATAGGCTTACTATTCGTCGTCGCTTGTGCCTGCTGAAAAAAGTAAAATCAAACGACTAGGCAGGACGTATTTTACGCTGATTTTAGACGGTTTGCAATCGCTTCGTGCGTGCTTAGGCTTTCTGATAAGGCTTCCATGACCGTATCACTGATGGCGTGAATGCGTCCTGACGGGCGCCAGCACAGGCCGATATCACGGGTTGGGGCCGGATATTCAAACGGGATCAAGTCCAAGCCATTCCCCAAGCCGCTTTCTGCTGCCATGTCGGGCAGCAGTGTGATTCCATAGCCGTGGCGTACCATTTCAATCAGGCTGGGCAGAGAACTGGCACGGAAAGTCTGCCAGGTTTCTTTCGGTGACAAGGCGCATGCAGCCAAGGCGTGATCACGCAGGCAATGGCCGTCTTCAAGGAGCAAGACCTTATGGTTCTTCAAATCGTTCAGTTTCATGGTTTTTTGCGCCATCATTTGTCCCTTGGCAATCGCGGCCACGAAGCGTTCTTTTTTGATGATGGCGGATTGCAGGTTTTTGACCGGATACGGGAAAGCCATGAGGGCGGCGTCAATTTCCCCGTTGTGCAAGGATTCCAATAAGCGTGCTGTCAGGTCTTCATGAATATGAAGTTCCATTTTTGGAAAAAGTTCTTCAAACACAGGCAAAATACCGGGCAAAGCATAGGGTGCTATTGTCGGGATAATGCCAAGCCTTAAAGGTCCTGCGAGCGGGTCTTTTAATATCTGCGCCTTTTCAACGATGGCGCCGGCTTGTTTGAGCATCGCTTGGCCGTCCTTATGCACATCCTGCCCGAAAGGGGTCAACGTAACTTTTTTGATGGAGCGGTCAATGACTGGTTGGCCGAGAAGCTCTTCTAACTCTTTGATGCCCGCGCTGAGTGTCGATTGTGTCACAAAGCAGGCTTCGGCCGCACGCACGAAGGAGCGGTGCTCGACGAGGGCGTTCAAATACTCTAATTGCCTTAACTTAGGTAACATTTGATCGGTTTATCAGATTGTAGATGTAAATTTCAATCGAAAAAATCGATGAAATTGAGAGAAAAGACTCGTTAGGTATCTGCGCGCTTAAGGCTTACTATTTGATTCACTTTCAAATTCATAAGGAGATTCAAATGTCAGTCGCAAAATTGCAAACAGGTGGTGGTTGTCCGGTCACAGGTGCTGGCGGAGTAGCGCCAGCAGGTGGTGGTCGTCGCAATAAAGATTGGTGGCCACAAATGTTAAACCTGAATGTTTTGCGCCAGCATTCGTCTCTCTCGAACCCGATGGGTAATGCTTATAATTATAGGGAAGAATTTAAAACGCTGGATTTGGAAGCGTTGAAAAAAGATCTGCATGATTTAATGACGGACTCTCAAGACTGGTGGCCTGCCGATTATGGTCATTATGGTCCGTTCTTTATTCGTATGGCGTGGCACGTAGCGGGGACTTATCGATCCAGTGATGGACGCGCCGGTGCAGGTCAGGGTTTGCAACGTTTTGCGCCAACAAATAGCTGGCCGGATAATGCAAACCTGGATAAAGCACGCAGACTACTATGGCCGCTGAAACAAAAATATGGCAGTAAAATTTCCTGGGCGGATTTATTTATTTTATGTGGAAACATGGCGCATGAATCCATGGGCTTCAAAACCTTTGGTTTCGGTGGTGGCCGCGAAGATGTGTGGGAACCGGCCGAAGATATTTACTGGGGCGAAGAAGCAGAATGGCTGGGTAATACTGCGCGCTATAAAGGTGGTCGCGAAGATAACGGTCATGAGGCTTTGGCTATGCCGCTCGCAGCTGTGCATATGGGTTTGATCTATGTGAATCCGGAAGGTCCAAACGGGAATCCTGATCCATTGGAGTCAGCCAAAGATATTCGCATTTCATTTGGTCGTATGGCCATGAATGATGAAGAAACGGTTGCGTTGATCGCGGGTGGTCACACATTCGGTAAGACACACGGTGCTGCGCCGGATTCAAATGTTGGTGCTGAGCCCAATGCGACTGATTTGGAAGCACAAGGATTTGGTTGGCACAACGACTATAAAACTGGAAAAGGTGTCGATACGATTACCAGTGGGTTGGAAGGTGCGTGGACACCGAACCCCATTCAATGGGATAGCGGCTATTTCGATATGCTGTTCGGATATGAATGGGAGTTGGGTAAAAGCCCTGCCGGTGCGCATCAATGGCATCCGAAAGGTTTGAAGGATCAGGATATGGCACCTGAAGTTGATGGATCGGGTGAGAAACGTTCGATCATGATGGCGACAACGGATATTGCGCTCATTAAAGATCCAGCCTACTTGGAAGTTTCCAAGAAGTTCCATGAGGATCACGAGTACTTTAAGCAGGCCTATGCCAAGGCGTGGTACAAACTGACTCACCGTGATATGGGGCCAATCAATCGTTATTTGGGCGCAGATATACCACAGGAAGTTCTGATTTGGCAGGACCCGTTACCAGACAATGATTTCGATGCTTTGGACGATTCCGATATTGTGAGCTTGAAAGATAGCATTTTAGCATCGGGTATCTCAGTTTCTGATTTGGTTTACACGGCTTGGGCGTCTGCGGCTTCGTTCCGCAATTCGGACAAGCGCGGTGGTGCCAATGGCGGGCGTATTCGTTTGGCTCCGCAAAAAGACTGGCAAGCGAATGATACCGAACAAGTCACAAAGACGATTACGGCACTCGAAAAAATTCAAGGCGAATTTTCAAAGAAAGTATCGCTGGCCGATTTGATCGTCTTAGGTGGGTGTACAGCTATTGAAAAAGCAGCCAAAGACGCCGGGCATAATATATCTGTGCCGTTCAATCCGGGTCGTGTGGATGCTGGTGATGAACACACGGATGTTGAATCGTTTGAACCGCTAGATCCTGAAACCGACGGTTTCAGAAATTTTGCGAAAACTGTTTATACCGTATCTGCTGAAGAGCTGTTGGTCGATCGCGCGCATCTTCTGAACCTCAGTGCGCCGGAAATGACCGTTTTGATCGGTGGTATGCGTGTACTCGGTGCAAATTACAATGGTGAAAAGCATGGTGTATTCACAGACCGTGAAGGCCAATTGACCAATGATTTTTTCGTCAATTTGTTGGACATGGATACCGAATGGAAATCTGTGTCGGATGACCAGCAAGAATTCGTTGGTGTTGATCGTCAATCTGGCGACCAGAAATGGACGGCCAGCCGTGTTGATCTGATTTTCGGGCATAATCATGAGCTACGTGCTTTGGCCGAGGTCTACGCGCAGGATGATGCAAAAGACAAATTTGTCGAAGATTTTGTCGCGGCCTGGGCCAAGGTGATGGATGCAGACCGTTTTGATTTGAATGGTCACTAATCGTTTTAAATAGAATTTTGCAACCCCCCTTGCAAAATTGCGCAGCTCCTCTTCTTTCGTTGGTTGAGAGGAGCTGCACTTTTTTGTATCGATTTTTTCGATTGAAACTATGAAAAACTCTCATTGGAAATAGGGGAACGAATACACCATTGTCTGTATTCCATTATTTTAACCAACGAAAGGACGACCCAATGTTAGGAATTGGCGATCAATTACCCGAATTTACAATTACAGGCGTAAAGCCGGGCTTTATGAAGCACGAAGAAAACGGCGAAAGCGCGTTTGAAGAAATCACAGAGACAAGCTTTGAAGGCAAGTGGAAGATCATTTTCTTCTATCCAAAGGATTTCACATTTATTTGCCCAACTGAAATTGTCGAGTTTGCAAAACTGAACGAAGATTTTGCAGATCGTGATGCAGTCGTCATGGGCGGTAGTACAGACAATGAATTCTGTAAGCTGGCCTGGCGTCGTGAACATTCTGATCTTGCGAAACTGAATCAGTGGAGTTTTGCCGACACAAACGGTTCATTGATTGATGCACTTGGCATCCGCGATCCACAGGCGGGTGTAGCATTCCGTGCGACATTCATCGTTGATCCACATGGCGTGATCCAACACGTGGCTGTTAACGGCTTGAATGTTGGTCGTAACCCGAAAGAAACATTGCGTATTCTGGATGCGTTACAATCTGACGAGCTGTGCCCATGCAACCGTGCTGTCGGCGGCGATACTATCGACGTATCTGCCGAAGCCATGAAGATCGCTGCGTAAACAGGAGATAAATCTATGTCTATTGAAGCTATCAAAAACCGTATGCCGGACTATGCCAAGGACATTAAGTTGAACTTGTCATCATTGGCGAACGAAGAGACTTTGACCCAAACACAGTTTTGGGGAACGGCTCTGGCCTCTGCCATGGCGGCACGCAACGACACCGTGATCAACGAGATTGCCGGTGAAGCAGCGTCCAACATGTCACCCGAAGCGATGCAGGCGGCGAAGGCTGCAGCAGCGATCATGGGTATGAACAATGTGTATTATCGCTTTGTTCACTTGGCGAGCACAAAGGATTATCAATCCATGCCCGCGAAGTTGCGCATGAACATCATCGCCAATCCTGGTGTTGATAAGCATGACTTTGAGCTGTGGTCTTTGGCCGTATCAGCAATCAACGGATGCGGAATGTGTATCGATGCGCATGAGCAGGAATTGATCAAAGGCGGAATGAGCAAAGAGCAGATTCAAACATCTGTGCGCATTGCGTCTGTCATTCATGCCGCTGCCGCTATTTTGGACGGTGAAGAGGCGTTGCAGGCACCAGTCGCTGCTGCTGCATAGGAGCGTCCATTGTTTCATTTGGGCTGCGTTGCTGCGTCACTCATGTACGAATTTGTACATTTCGCTCCTTGCGCCTGCCCCAACTAAAACACTGTTAGCTCTTAGAAAAATAATATAACTTGAGAAAATACCAGCTTTAGGCTGGTATTTTTTTGCGTTTATTGTATTTTCATATTGCTTAAGTGTTTGAAATCCTATATGTTCCTTAAGCTGAAAAGATAAGGGTGTGGACATGAATAGTACTAGTAATCAATCATTTGCAAGAGTTTCTAGGCCATCCGATGATGATCTAAAGAAACTTTACCCTGATGAAATGGACGCTACAGCGAGATGGATCCGTCATCAATCTGAAACTTCTGATACTAAAACAACAGAGGGGCCAGCTATTGAGGGACAATCTGCTTCAAGTTCTGTTGATCGAAGATTTGATGAAGAGGAGTGTCCGGTTGCCAGAAGAGTTCGTGCTGAAGCGAATGCCTTGAGACGTAAATAGTGCTTTTTTGACATGCTCTTTAATATTATGTTAACTT